>JBDHTA010000077.1:0-17879 GCA_039808465.1 Rhizobiaceae bacterium
CGGCGGCGGGTCGGCATAGGCATCGGGCATGTTGACCGTGCCGTTCAGAAGCCGACCGGCGATTTCCTCCGCCGCGGCAGCGCTTCCGGCCTGCGAATAAAAATTGCCGCGCACCTGGATCGCAGCCGCCACCAGCCGGAAAAAGGCATCGGTCAGCGCCGGATCGGGCCGCGCCGGATCGGTCCAGAACGCATCCAGCGGGCGCTGGCAGGTCATGCCCCCGATATCGTAGATCGCCGCCCCCAGCACCTTGACCGGCATGCCCTGGCGGATGCCGTGCAGCACCGCCGTCGAATTGACCGTTACCGCGCCGAGGCTGGCCGTCAGCAACCGGTTGAGATCGCCGCCATCGATGACATGCACGCGGCCCGTCAGGCCAAGCGCCGCCGCCTGCCCGGCAATGAAGCCAGCCCAGTCGATCAACCCGTTGTCCAGCGGGTGCAGCTTCACCACCAGCGCGGTATCGGGGGGCGCGTGACCGGCGAAGGAGGTGAGCACATCGGCGATCGCCTCCTTCTGGCCGCGATAGGGGGAGTGCGCCCGGAGCTGGTAATCGGTCTGTAATTGCAGCGGATAGACGAAATAACGGGCCTTTTCCCGCTCCAGCCGCTCGATGCAGGCTTCCGCGGCGCGCCTGTGCCTGCCTTCGAACAGGAGCTTGCCGATCCAGCCCCAGTATTCGTGCAGCGGATGGAACAGGGCATGGCGGCGATAGCCGGGATAGAGGAACCAGAGGAAGACGTTCGGCAGGTTGTAAAGCAGGTCGTAGCTGGCTTCCGCCAGAAAGGTCTGGCTGTAGCGGCGCTGCCAGTCCGGCTCGGGCAGGCCCGCGCCTGCGCGCAGGATATGCGCCGGATCGGCCGGGAAGCGGGAATTGGAGGACATGCCCTCCCGCTCCAGCGTCACCCAGTCGGGCCGCAGATAACCCATCTCGATGACGAAGACGCGGATGCCGAGCCGCCGGGCCGCCTGCGTGGCCGCCTGGTGATGCGGCCGCTCCTCGCCGAGCAGGATGAGATCGGTGACACGCTCACGCGTCATCACCCCCTCGACGTAGGCGGGCCAGCCTTCCAGACCGCCGCGATAATTCAGCGCGCCGGGGCGGCGCCAGAAAATCCAGTCACCGGCATTGAGGTTGATGCGCAGGCAGCGGCAGCCCGCGCTTTCCAGCCGCGCGGCCAGCATGCGGAAAATCGGGGAGGACGGGCCTTGCAGGAACAGGAATGTCCGCTTTGCCGCGCCCGCCGCCCCGGCGCTCATTGCAGATCCCCGCGCAGCAGCCCCGCCTTGGACAAGGTGACGCGGAACAGGTTCCACGGCGCCTCCTCCACCGGCTCCACGCCCCTGCCCCGCTTCAGCCGGGCCTGCGCCAGCGGCACGATGGCGTAATCGGTGCGCGGATCGGGAAAGGGATCGGCAAAGCTTTTCAGCAGCGGCGCGTGGTCGCCGTAAAAGGCCAGCCAGACCGGCCGGTCCAGCTTGTCGAGTTCGGAGAACAGCCGTCCGAGCGCCTTGTCGGTTTCCACCAGCAGGTGCTTGTAGATCGCCACCGGATCCTTGAGCCCCGGCACGCGCCCCGGCTCCCACGGGCCGTGATTGGCCATGGAGGCGACGAACAGCAGCCCCGGCGTGCTGACATCGGCGCCCTGCGCGATGCGCACCACCTTCTTCGTCAAGGCCATGTCCGAGACATAGGGGCCATCGAGCTGCGCGTCATGCTCGAAGGCGTCGAGCATGGTCATCTTCTCGAAGCCGAGCAGCGGCATGGCCTTGTGGCGCAGGAAAAAGGTGCGGTCATAGGGGTGGATGAAATGGGTGCGCCAGCCCGCCTTCTTCAGCTTGGTCGGCCAGACGACATCGGTGTAATGGGCGGCGCGCAGATAGGGATAGCTCGCATCCGTATGCACGCTTTCCGGCTCCAGCCCGCTCAGCACCGAAAATTCCGTGCGCAGCGTATAACCGCCCTCGAACACGCTGGTCATGCGGCCCCATTGCACGGCATGGCGGCGCATGCGGTCGACATTGGGAAGGTGAAAATCCTTCTCGCCATAATTGCGCAGGTCCAGGAAGGATTCCGACTGCCAGATGACGATCAGCGGCGCCGCCTCGTCCTCCAGCCCGATCAGTTCGTGCAGCTCATGCAGGGCGTGTTGCAGGCTCTGGCGGATCTCGGCCACGATCTTGTCGCGCTTGACGCCAAGCCAGACGGCGAAGTGAAAGACGACCGAAGCGAAGGTGCCGAAGCGGATGGTGTTGCGCCGCACGTCGAAGGTGACGAGCAGCCGCTCGGACAGGCGCGCGGCCATGCGGCTGACCGGCTTCACGAACAGCGCGATCCACGGCAGCGCCGCCGCCAGCAGCATGACGGCGACCCAGAACGGGCGGTTGGCTTGCGGCAGCACATGCGGCTCGTAATACATGTAGAGCGCGGAGGCGCCGAAGACATAGGCGAAGGCGGCAACCCAGAAAACGATATTCAGCGAGGTGGCGTAGAAGATCGTCTTGTATTTGAAGACATCCACCACCAGCGCGATATCGGAAAAGATCAGCGGCTCGCGGATGAAGATGAATTTCGCCCGCGAAATGCCGGTGAAGATGATGAAGAAGCTCATCGTCGCCTGCGCCGCATAGATCGGCCGCCACGAAATCGCGAAGAAGGCCATGAAGATCAGCGCGATGATCGGCACGCGGGCGGCGTTTTCCACCAGCCAGCGAAACCAGCTTCGCTCCACGCGCTTCTGGCGGTGCACCGTGCGCGGCAGGGCGAGCGGATCGGTGAGGAACACCACCGCGCAGCTTATCGCGAAACAGCAGGCCGTCAGCCTTGCCGGCATGTCATGGATATGGGCGATGGTGCTCGTCAAAGCGATCTGCCGCCATTCGTCTCAATTTTCAAAGTCATAACCGAATCATTACCTTAAGATCGGACGTATTCCAGCGGAATATACATTCAGCGCGCCAGTTTCCTCTGCGCCAGCCAGAACAGGGCCGGTTTGATGAAAGGACCGAGAAATCCGAGCGCCAGCAGCGAAGGACCGAAATAGAGTTCCTTGCGCCGCTTGTCGATGGCGGAAACGATATGAGCGGCCACCCGCGCCGCAGGCCAGGGCTTCAACCGGCCCATCAGGGCGGCCGCCTCCGGCGAGCGCTTGCCGATTTCCGCCTCGTATTGCGGCGTCAGCGTATCGGGCGGATAGGCGATGGAAACCGAGACCCCATGCGCGGCCGCTTCCCCGCGCAGGGCTTCGGCAAAGCCGCGCAGGGCCGATTTCGAGGCGCAATAGGCGGTGTAGCCATGAATGCCGATGAAGGCGGCGGCGGACGAGATCATCATGATGCGCCCGTCGCCGCGCCGCTTCATCGCCGGATAGACGGCGCGCACGGCATGCACCGTGCCGAGGAAATTGGTGGAGATCTGCGCATCGAAAACATCCGCCTCCATGGCGTCGAAAGCCTGCGGCTCGACGATGCCCGCCGAGGTCACCAGAACGTCGCAGGGGCCGAGCGCCGCTTCGCAGGCGCGGATCGCGGTTTCGAGGCTCGCCTTGTCCATGACATCGGCGGCCCGGCAGAACAGCCGCGCCGCATCCGGCCCGGCCAGCGGCTTCAGGCTGTCGCAGGCCGCCGCCAGCACTTCCTGCCGCCGCGCCAGCAGCGAAACCTTCGCGCCGCGTTCCAGCCACACGCGCGCCACCGCGAGCCCGATGCCGCTCGATCCGCCGGTGATGATGACATGCGTCATGACGCAATCATCCGCCCATCAGCGTCATGAGCTGGGCGATATCCAACGATCCAAGGCCGAAATTGCGCTCCGTCAGCGCGTTCAGCTTTTCCGCCGTCAGGTTGACGGCGCGCTGCATCTGCTCCGGCGTATGCTCGCAGGTGATGAAGAAACGCAGGCGCGCCATGCCTTCCTGCACCGCCGGATAGATGATCGGCAGCACGTTGACGCCGCCTTCCAGCAATTCGTTGGAAAGCTGCACGGCGCGCAGCGAATCGCCAACCAGCACCGGCACCACGGAGAAGCCTTCGCTCAGGCCCGTATCCAGCCCGGCATCCCGCGCCAGGTGCAGGAACCGCTTGCCGTTTTCCTGCAAGGCCTTCACGCGCCAGTTCTCGCGGGCCAGCACGTCGAGGCTGGCGATGGCGCCCGCCGCCAGAACCGGCGACAGGCCGACGCTGTAGACGAAGCCGCCCGCTTCCGCCTTCAGGATATCGACCAAAGCCCGACAGCCCGCGATATAGCCGCCGCAGCTCGACGTCGTTTTCGACAGCGTGCCCATCCACAGATCGACCTCGCGGGAATCGATGCCGAAATACTCGAAAGTGCCGCGTCCGGTTTCGCCCAGCACGCCCAGCGCATGCGCCTCATCCACCATCAGCCAGAAGCCGTAGCGGGAGCGCAGCTCCAGAAGCGTCGGCAGGTCGGCGATATCGCCGTCCATGGAATAGACGCCCTCGACGATGACCAGCACCCGGCGGAACTCCCCCGACAGGCTTTTCAGGACGCCTTCGAGATCGGCGGGATCGTTATGCTTGAAGAAACGCCGCGTCGCGCCCGACAGGCGAATGCCCGCGAGCACGCTGTTGTGGATCAGCTCGTCATGGATCACCAGATCCTGCGGGCCGACGATGGTGCTGATCGCCGTCGCATTGGTGAGATAGCCGCTGACGAAACAGACGGCGGCTTCCGTGCCGTAGACGGAGGCAAGCTTCTCTTCCAGCGCCGCATGCACGGGCCGTTCGCCCGCCACCAGGCGGCTGGCGGAGGCCGAAAGGCCGAAATGCTCCACGGCGGCCTTGGCCGCGCGGGCGATATCCGCATGCTGGTTGGTGCCGAGATAATCATAGGATGCGAAATTGGCGACGGTTTCGCCGCGAATCACCGATGTCGCGCCCGCCGCCGCGTCATGCGGGCGGTAGAAGGGATTATCGACGCCGCAAAGCTCGCCGGCCGATTTCTGCGCCAGCACGCGCTTGTATTCCGGCAGATCCTCGAAGCGCAGCGGCGCGCGCGCCGCAGGCGCCGCCACGCGCTTTTCCCGCTCGGAGCGGCGCCGCCCCGAGCTTTCGCGCTTCACGCGCATCTGATCGAGAAAATCGCCGCTGGACGCGCCGTTGTGACGTGCGGAAGGTTCATCGCTCATATGTCACGCCTGCCCGTTGTCCGTATGGTTATGAGACACCGTTCCGCCAGGCGCGTCACGCGCCCGCCGGAATGGCCTCAGGTGTCATCGGTCGCCGGAGCTGGTGTGTTGTCCGGCCAGTTGGCCGATCACCTCGGCGGCGGCGGGCGTCTCGCCCGTTTCACCGCCAGCTCCCGCACGATTCACCTTCTCATAAAGCCTGCGAACGACATCGGCAACCGTCGCGCCGTCATTCAGGCCCGTCAACGGAATATCGAAGCCGGTCTTCTGTTGCAGCCCCATGCCGAGTTCCATCGCCATCAGGCTGTCAAGGCCGATATCCTTGAGCACCTTGTCCGGCGAAATCGCGTCTTCCGACACGCGCAGGATGGCGGCGATTTCCGCCGCCAGCACGCTGTGCAGCAGCGTCTGCGCCTCGGCGGGGCTCTTGCCCGCGACAAGCAGGGCGAGGTCGATCTGGTCGCCATCGCCGCCCGCCGGATTGTGGCTGGCTCGCAGCGCGATGGTCTGGAACAGCGGCTGGCGCGACAGGCGCAACGCGCTGGCCGCCCCCCAGTCCAGTTCCGAGATCATCACCGCCGCCGCATCCGGATCGGAAGGCGAGGAGACGGCCATGTATTGCTCGACCAGATTGAGCGCTTCGCGCGCATTCAGCGCCGTCTTGCCGATGCGCTTGGCGAGAAGATCGCCGACCTCGGCATTGCGGGCGAGGAAGCCGGTATCCGCGATCGCGCCGAAGCCGATGGCAAGCCCGGGCAGCCCCGCATGGCGGCGCGCCCGCGCCAGGCCTTCGAGATAGCCGTTGGCGGCGACGTAATTCGCCTGTCCGGGATTGCCGACCATGGTGGTGGCCGAGGAGAACAGCAGGAACAGGTCCAGCTTGTCCTGCCGCGTCAGCCGGTCGAGAATATCGGCGCCCGCCACCTTGGGCTCGATGACCTTGCGGTTGCGCTCGCGGTTGAGGTTCACGATCAGCGCATCGTCCAGAACCATGGCGGCGTGCACCACGCCGCGCAGCGGGCCGGTGGCGCGCAGCGTCTTGAGAAGGGCCGCCACCTGCTTTTCGCTGGTGACGTCGCAGGCATGAACGCTTGCGCTCACGCCGCGCTTTTCCCAGAGTTCGATGGCCTTCGCGGTTTCGGCGTCCACCTTGCCGCCACGGGTGCTGAGCGCGATGTGCGAAGCGCCGCGCCCGGCCAGCCAGTTGGCCGCAGCAAGGCCGAAGCCGCCGATGCCGCCGACGACCAGATAGACGCCGCCCGCGGCTTTCCGCATCCCGGCCGGACCGGCCAGCACCGCATCCACGCCGCTGAGCGGCGGGCGCACGACGATCTTGCCGATATGACCGGCATTCTGCATCAGGCGGAAAGCCGCCGCCGTCTCGTCATAGCGGAAGGCGCGATGCGGCAGCGGCGACAGCTTGCCGCCGGCGAACATCGCCGTCAGCTCGCCGAAGATGCGCTCCGTCAGCGCCGCCTCGCGCACCAGAAGCTGGTCCGCATCGATGCCGAAATAGGAAATATTGCGGCGGAAGGGACGCAGGCCGATCTTGCGGTCGGAATAATAATCGCGCTTGCCGAGTTCGAGGAAGCGGCCGAACGGCTTCACCAGCTCGATGCTGCGCTCCATCGCCTCGGCGAACAGCGAGTTCAGCACCAGATCGACGCCCTCGCCGCCGGTGACGTCGAGCACCTCGTCCACGAAGGCCAGCGTGCGGGAATCGAAGACGTGATCGGCGCCGAGCATGGTGAGGAAGCGGCGCTTTTCCAGCGTGCCCGCCGTTGCGATCACCGTGGCGCCCATCAGCTTGGCGATTTGCAGGGCCGCAAGGCCGACGCCGCCCGCCGCGCCATGGATCAGGATGGTTTCGCCGGGGCGGATGCGCCCCAGTTCCACCATGGCGTACCAGGCGGTGAGGAACACCACCGGCACGGTCGAAGCCGCCACCAGATCGAGATCGTCGGGAATCTTCGTCACACCGGCGCGGGTTACCACCACATGCGTGGCGAAGGCGGCGGAGGCAATGCCCATCACCCGGTCGCCGGGCCTGAGGTCATCGACGCCCTCGCCCGCCGTGACGACGGTGCCGGAGAATTCCATGCCGATGGTCGCGCCCGCGAAACCGTCTTCCAGCGCTTCCTCGGGCAGCAGGCCCATGGCCCACATCACGTCGCGGAAGTTCAGGCCGGTGGCCGCGACCTCGATCACGACCTCGCCCGCCGCAGGCTGCGGCACGGGCCGCTTTTCCCAGACGATGCTGTCGACGCGCCCCGGCGTCTTCTGCACGATCATCGCCGCGTCGAAATCCGTGGTGATGCCGTCACGAACCGCCACGGGGCCGCGCACCACGCGCAGTTCCGCGAGATCGCCGGTTACCTCGTCCAGCACCCATTCGCGATTGTCGGGCGCATCGGCCAGCAGCCGCGCTGCCGCCTTTTGCCCGGCCTCGCCATCGAGGCGGGCATCGAGCAGCCAGAGATCGAGGAATTCATATTCGTTCTGCAACACGCGGGCGAAGGTCCAGACGCCTGCGGCGACGGCATCCACGGCCGTCCGCGTCAGCGGCGCGCCGCCGGGCGCCGCAATCACCAGCCGCACCCGCGCATGCGCGTCGAGCGCGCCCGCGTCCATGGCTTTCGCGATGGCTTCGGCAAAGGCGCTGAGGCGCAGGACGTGATCCTGCACCAGCGGCGACGGCTTTGCCCCCTCCTCGCCGCCGATGACGTAGAGCACCTGAACCGGCGCGCCGTCAAGGCTGGCAAGCGCGGCGGCCAGATCCGGCGTCTCGCCGGTCCTGCCATATTCGATCCGCCGGAGCTTCATGTCCGCGAGGACGCCCTGCGGCGCCTTTTCCGCATGCAGCAGCAGCACCGGGGTTTCCACGGCGGGAGCCGCAGCCGTTTCCGCGCTCTGCGCGGGCGACCATGCCTCCAGCGCGATCAGGCCACCATCGGCCAGCATGCTTTCGGCGACGGAAATATTCTCGAAGCCGAGTTCGGCCAGCAGCGTTTCCCACTGCGATGCCGAGGCGATGCGGCCCGTCGGAAATTCCGGCGAAACGCTGCCGTCGAACCAGCCTTCCGTGAGGCCGAAGACGAAGTCCGCATAGGCCGACGGCGCGCGCTCGGCGGCGATGAAGCGCGCCCCGCGCCTTGCCTGCGCCTGCACGCCAGCGCGCAGATCGGCATCCCCGGCCAGAAGCGCGCCGAGATCGCCGGAGCTTGCGACCAGCAGATCGGAACCGCCGAGTTCTAACAGCGCCGCGGCATCGCGAACGGCGACGCCCGCCCGCTCTTCGAAGGCGATTTCCAGTTCCTTGCGCTGCGCCTCGCGCGGCTCGATGATGGTCACCGTCGCGCCGTGGCGCTCGGCAAGCGCCACCAGACGGGCGCTGGCGCTGACGCTGAGCGAGCCGATCTCGGTGATCCGCATGCCCGGCGTTCCCGACGACAATGCCTTTTCCACGGCGCGCAGCACGGTGGCGACGCGCTCACGGCTGGCGGCAGAGTGGTTCTGCTCGTGATCCAGCACGGCTTCGCTGATGAAATGCGCTTTCGGCGGCTCGCCGGTCTCGCCCGCCTTCAGGAAGGCGATCCATTCCTGCGCCTGACGCCAGGCATTGTTGACCAGAACGATTTCGGCGATGTGATCGGGATGCTCGCGGTAAAGCCGCGACAGGATATCGCCGACCGGCGGCAGCGTGAAGGCCCGAGGCACGCTCCAGCCGCCCGCATCACCGGCATGCGCGATCTGCACGTCTTCCAGCGTGAACAGGCAGCTTGCGACGAAACGGCGGACATCCGCCGGGCCGTTCACGGCATCCAGCGTCAGCGTCCCGTCAGGCCCCGCGAAGGCGAGCGCGATTTCATGGGCGGCGCGGTAGACCGCCGCATCCAGCAGCAGGCCCGCCTTGGAGGGCTCTTCCGCGGCAGCCGCGCCGAACAGCGCCGGAAGCGCCGCCGCAACGTGCTCGTTCCAGTCCGAGGCGACGGCCTCGTAATGGAAGGAAGCGGTTTCGAGGCTGGCATGCTTGCGCAGCCAGGTGCGGCGGAAGCGGCAATCCTCGAAAACCGCGACGATATCGCCATCGGCATCGAACATGCAGAAGCGCGCCTTGATCGAATTGGCGCTGAACCGCTCGATCTCGATCACGGCGCGGGTGATCGCCTGCCCGTGGGCGGCGGTGCGCACCGAGCCGAAGCGCACCGGAATATAGGGCGCGCCGCCATGCTCGCCGGTAAGATCGCCAAGAAGCGCGATCAGCCCGTGAAAGCTGGCATCCACGGAGACCGGATTGAGATTGTAGGTGAGATGCGGGTGGACGGGCGCATCCGCCGCCTTCAGTTCCACCTCGACGAAGCGCTTGCCGTAAAAGGTGGCGTTGGCGAGCAGGCGGAAGGCCGGGCCGTAATCCAGCCCGAACTGCCGCGCCGTCGCATAGGCGTCGCCCGCGCCAACGGAGGCCATCGCCTTGACATTGCCGAGATCGGCGCCAAAGCCCTCGCGGCGGCGCACCGGCTTGCGGGCGCGCGCCACGGCATGCAGCGTCCACTCGTCCTCGCTCAGATATTCGCGGGAGCGGATTTCGATCAACCCGGTTTCCGGCGAAACCGACGTCGACAGCTCGGTCAGGCCGTTTTCGCGCAGCTCCAGCGGCCGCATGATTTCGAGATTGGTGACCTCGACCTCATCCGTCGCGAAGCTGCGCTGGGCCGCCGTCACCGCGATTTCGATGAAGCCGCTGCCCGGCAGGATCGCCTTGCCGTCCACCACATGCTCGGCCAGATCCGGAAACAGATGGGCGTCGACGTGGTTCTTCCAGTGATGGCTGTTCGGATCGGTGCGCCAGCCGAGCAGCGTATAGGGCTGGCGGTTTTCGCGGCCGTAGATATCCACGCGGTCGGAAGTCGGCTGCGGGCGCAGATCCTGCAATTCGAACGGCAGCAGCGGCAGGTCGACGGAAGCGTCGCGGCTGTTGGCGGGCACCAGCGAGGCCGGAGCCGCGCCGTGGGCGACGGCGCGCGCGAAGGAGCGAGCCACCGGATCGGGGCCGTCTTCCTCGTCGGTCTTGTTGAAGGTGGCGATGCTGGCCGCCTGCACGGAAACCTGCTTGGCGACGTCGGTGACATAACTGCCGAGAATCGGCCGCGGCGAGATTTCGACGAACAGCCTGCATCCCATGGCCAGCGCCGCTTCGGTTCCGGCCTGGAACAGCACGGGATCGCGCACGTTGCGCCACCAGTATTGCGCGTTCAGCTCCGGGCCGGACAGCGCCTCGCCCATCACAGTGGAAATGAAGGGAAGGCTGCCTTCGCCAGCGGCGATGCCGGGCAGATCGTCCAGAAACGCCTGCTTCGCCCGGTCGATCACCGGGTGATGGAAGGGGTAGTTGATATCGAGGATGAAAGCGGCGGTTTGCGCCTTCTTGGCCTTTTCGCGAAACTGCTTGATCTGCTCACGCGGTCCGGAAACCGTCACCGAATTCGGCGCGTTGATCGCCGCGACGCAGATGTCGTCGAAACCATGCTCACGCGTGAAATCCCGCGCCGCCTCTTCCGACATGGCGACGGCGGCCATGGTGCCCTCGCCCGCCAGCGCATCCTGATGGCGCGAGCGGATGGCGACGATGGCCACGGCGTCTTCCGCGCTCAGGATGCCTGCCGCGTAGGCGGCGGCGATCTCGCCCACGGAATGGCCGTACACCGCCGAAGGCTGCAATCCCCCGGCGACCAGACAGTCGGACAGCGCCGCCTGCACAGCAAACAGCAGCGGCTGGGCGATCTTCGTATCGGCGAGATGCGCCTCGATGCCGCCTTCGGTCAGCAGCGAGACGAGGCTGAGCCCCAGATGCGGCTCGAACAGGGCGCTGAAACTTTCGAAACGGCGGCGGAAATCCGCGTTCTGCCGGTAGGCCGCAAGGCCCATGCCCGGCCATTGCGCGCCGTTTCCGGCAAACACGAAGGCCACCTTCGCCGCGCGCGGCAAGGCTTCGCCCGTTTCGCCGAGACCGGAGCCGTTTTCCGCCAGATGTTCGGCAATCGCCGCGCCGACCGTCGCCGCATCGGCGCTCGCCACCACGAAACGATGCTTCAGGGCCGAGCGGTTGCCGATGGCGGCGCGGACGATCTTTTCCGCCTCGGGCCCATCGACGGCCGCCATGCGGTCGCGATATTCGGCCAGCAGCGTTTCCAGCGCCGTGCGCGTATGGGCGCTGACCATGAACAGGCCGTCCTCCTGCCCGCCGCGCTCACGCCGGGCTTCCGGTTCCGGATCGGCGATGACCACATGGGCGTTGGTGCCGCCGAAGCCGAAGGAATTGACGCCCGCCAGACGCTTCGCCCGGCCGCGCAGCAGGTTCATGCCCGTCGTGTTGATGCGGATGTTCAGCCCTTCGAAATCGATGGACTCGTTGGGATGCTCCGCATGCAGGGAGGCTGGCAGGAAATCGTGCTGAAGCGACAGCACGGCCTTGATCAGCCCCAGAATGCCCGAAGCCGGTTCGGCATGGCCGATATTCGTCTTGATCGAGCCGATGGGCAGCGGCGCGCTGCGCGCCTGCCCCAGCACCGTGCCCAGCGCCCAGACCTCGGCCGGATCGCCCACCTTGGTTCCGGTGCCATGCCCTTCGACGAAGGCGAGGCTGTTGGGATCGATCTCATGCGCTTCGTAGATCGTCCGCAGCAGGGCCGCCTGCGCCTCACGCGAGGGCAGCGAAATGCCGTTGGTGCGCCCGGCGGAATTGACACCGGTCGCAACGATCTGCGCGTAGCGGCGGTCGCCGTTGGCGAGCGCGTCCCTGGTGCGGCGCAGCACGATGACGCCGCCGCCTTCGGCGCGCACATAGCCCTGGCCGTGCTCGCTATAGGCCCGGCACAGCCCTTCCGGCGACAGCATGCGCGCCTGCGAAAAGCCGATGAAGGAAAAGGGATGCATCAGCAGGTTGATGCCGCCGACGATCGCCGTGTCGATATCGCCGCGGGTGAGCGCCGCGACGGCCTGGTCGACCGCGACCAGCGACGAGGAGCAGGCGGTATCGATGGTCATGCTCGGCCCGCGCAGGCCGAAAATATGGGAAATGCGGTTGGCGACGATCGACAGCGTGTTGCCGGTCATGAAATAGGGGCTGCCGGAGGCCGGATCCTCGGAATAGAGATTGCCGTTGTCGAGGCTGGAGCCGCCGATATAAACGCCGACGCGCTCCTTTTGCAGCGCATCGACGCTCAGCGCGCCGTCTTCGAGGGCACGCCAGACCAATTGCAGCAGCACGCGCTGCTGCGGATCCATAAAGGTGGCTTCCGTGCGCGACAGGCCGAAGACCGCCGGATCGAAGCCCTGCGCGTCATCGAGAACACCAGCCGCGAAAGTATAGGCCTTACCCTGAGCGCCGACCGACGGATGCCAGAAGCGAGCCTGATCCCACCGTTCGGAAGGAATTCTCGAAACGGCGCATACGCTTTCCTGCAAAAGCTTCCGCAACGCCTCGACGGAGTCCGCCCCCGGCGCAACACAGGAACGCCCGATTATTTCTACCGTCATGCTTGTCCAGCCAACCTACTTCCGACAACTCCGGCTACCTTATCACGGGAAGCCTGTCGCGGCACCATCCCCAATCTGCGGGATTAATCCACAACACCTTCACACATGGCATTGCCGCATTGCAACAGCAGCGCGCATGCACTCCATAAAGTATATGGTAATCTCATTATGGTAACCAGCTACAGAAGGGAACACCCTTTGTCGATTTTTATGACAAGTGTGTCTTTCAGAGCCTTGTTCGCGCTTGAAAAACATGCTCTCCATGGCGCCGATTTCAGGCAGCGGCACCGGATCATGGCTCTGCCTCGAAGAGTGACTGGACAGGAATAGCATAGTGAAAAAGGCTTCCATCGCGCTTGTATGCGCCCTGCTGGCGGGATGTAACTCCCTTCCTGGCGACGGACCGCTTGCCGAAGACATCATCAAGCAGGCCGAGCAATCACGCTCCGGAACAACCACGAAGAATTCCGTCATTTTCGATGTCGTGGAAGTCGATTCGGCATCGGCGCGCCTGGTATCCAATTATGACAGCATCCTGCTGCAACGCCGTTTCGGCATCGGCGGCGGCGCCGGCCAGCCGGTCATCGGCGTCGGCGACGAGCTGAAAGTAACGATTTTCGAGGCGGGCGCCGACGGCCTGTTCTCCACTTCCGATTCCAAGCAGACCGCCATCAGCGTGGTCGTGCAGCCGAACGGCAAGGCCGCCATCCCCTATGTCGGGGAAATCACCTTCCGCGGCAAGACGCTCGAACAGGCGCGCCAGACGATCCTCGACTCGCTCAAGGGCAAGGCGGTCGAACCCGACGTCATCGTCGCCAGCAGCAATTCCGCCTCGCGCACCGTCGCCGTTTCCGGCGCTATCGGCCGTTCCTCGGTCGTGCCGCTCGGCCTGCGCGGCCAGACGATCATGGAAACGCTGGCGCAGGCGGGCGGCCCCACCGCGCAGCCTTACGAAAGCTATGTGACGCTGACGCGCGGCCCGAAAACCGGCACGGTGCTTCTGAAATCGCTGATCGACAATCCCAAGGAAAACATCTTCGTCCAGGCGGGCGATCAGCTCTTCGTGACGCGCGATCCGCGCACCTTCACCGTTCTCGGCTCGGTCAAGTCCAACAGCCGCATCGAATTCGGCTCCAACGACCTCAACCTGCTGGAAGCCGTCGCGCTCGCGCATGGCGCATCCTCCACCACCTCGGACATGAAGGGCTACTTCATCTTCCGTTACGAGGAGCCGGATGTCGTGCGCGACCTGCTGGGCGCCAAGCGCTTCCACCAGTTGATCGACAACGGCATGCAGCCCGACCGGATCGGCCGCTATCCGATCGTCTACCGTTTCGACATGAGCCGGGCGGACAGCCTGATCTTCGGCCAGACCTTCCCGGTCAAGAACCGCGACATCATCTATGCGTCGCGGCATCCGTCCGTGGATTTCGTCAAGTTCATGGAAATCGTGGCGCGTCCGATCGGCATTGCCAGCTCCAGCGCCTCGCTGGCGAACAAGCTGAGCGACGACTGACCGCAAAGGAACCGGCATCCCGCCGCAACGCAGGGTGCCGGGCAAACCGTCTTGAGAAAAAAGCCGTGCCGCAAGCCTTGCGTCACGGCTTTTTCATGTCTTCAGGAAACGCCCAGCGTCTCCGCCGAGATCCAGAAAACCGCGTCCTGCGATTGCTCCGTTTCCAGCCAGACGAATTCCAGATGCGGAAACTCCTCCTCGAGAATCTCGCGGCCGGAGCCGATTTCGCAGATCATGCCGCCTTCGGGGTTCAGGTGATCCGGCGCTTCAGCAAGAAGCCTGCGCACGAGATCGAGGCCGTCCTCGCCGCCGTCATGGGCCATGCGGGGCTCGGCGCCGTATTCCGGCGGAAAGGCTTCGATAGCGGCATGATCCACATAGGGCGGATTGGTGATGATCAGGTCGTATCGCCGCCCGGCCAGCGGCGCGAAGAGATCGCCCCGGTGCAGCGTGACCTGCCCGCCCACCTCATGCGCGGCGATATTGAGCCGGGCAACCTCCAGCGCATCGGCGGAGAGATCCACGGCGTCGACCACGGCATTCGGAAAGAATTTCGCAGCCAGAACCGCAAGGCAGCCGGAGCCGGTGCAGATATCCACCGCGCTTTCCACCGCCATCGGATCGGGCAGGAAGGACGAGCCCTGGTCGCTCAGATATTCGCTGAACAGGATCTCGCCGATATGCGAGCGCGGCACGATGACCCTTTCATCCACATGAAAGCGCACGCCCTGAATATAGGCGCGGCCGGTGAGGTAGGATGACGGCTTGCGCGTCGTCACCCGCGCCTCGATGCGCTCGGCGAGAAGTAGGCGCTCCGCAGGCAGCAGCCGCGCATCCAGAAATGGGTCGAGCGTATCGATGGGCAGGTCCAGCGAATCGAGCAGCAGGAAGGCCGCGTCGTCGCCCGCGGTTGCCGTTCCGTGGCCGAAGCTCAGCTCGGCGGCATTGAAGCGGGAAATCGCATAGCGCCAGTAATCGCGCAGCGTCACGAGTTCATGGGTGATATCGGCGTGGTTCAACATGCTCTCCTGTCCGGGCGTTTTGCTGCGGTTTAAATCAGTCGGCGGCCGCGGTCAAAGTGCCGTGACATTCCCGGAGACGGCAGGGACGGAATGGGATAAGGAACGGCATCATGAAAGACCGCCGCCAGAAAAAGACCGCAGCCCCCCGCAACGCCGCGCCTCTCTCCACGGGCAAGCGCACGATGCTGGCGCGCGCGCTTTCGAAGCTCGGCTACTGCTCGCGCACGCAGGCGGAAGAGATGATCGCTGCCGGACGCGTGACGCTTGGCGGGCGCCCGGTGAGCGATCCGCTGACCTGGGTCGATCTCGACACGGCGCAGATCGCGGTGGACGGCAAGCCGGTGACCGCCGAACAGCCCGTCTATCTGATGCTGAACAAGCCACGCGGCCTCGTGACCACGCGGCATGATCCGGAGGGACGGGCGACGGTTTTCGATTGCCTGCCGGGCGGGAACCACCCTCACCTTTCGCCGGTCGGGCGGCTCGACAAGGCAAGCGAGGGCCTTCTGCTGTTCACCAACGACACGGCCTTCGCGCAGGCGCTGCTCGATCCCGAAACGCATCTTGCCAAAACCTATCACGTCCAGATGAACCGCATCGCCGATCCGGCGCTGCTGGAGGCATTGCGGCACGGCGTGCGGCATGACGGCGAGTGGCTGCGCGCCCGCGACGCGCGCCTCCTGCGCGAAGGCAACCGGAATTCCTGGCTGGAAATCGTTCTGGACGAAGGCCGCAACCGCCAGATTCGCCGGATGCTGGAAGCGATGGGCATCGACTGCCTGCGCCTCGTGCGCGTCGCCATCGGCAACCTTGCCCTCGGCTCTCTGGAAAAAGGCGCCACCCGCGCCCTCACCCCTTCCGAAATCACCGGCCTGCACCGGCAGATCGCCCGCAAATAGGCATGCCGTTGCGGACGTAAAGCGGCGTGAGGATAGAAACCGCTGACGCTCCGGCCAATCTGCGCTATCCGGCCGAAGCCCCGGTTTCACGATAGCGCAGCGCCTCGATCAGCGCCGCAAGGGCTGGCGGATGCTGACGCCGGTTGGGGTAATAGAGATGATAGCCTTCGAAGGTCTTGCGCCAGTCGGCAAGCACCTCGACAAGCTCGCCATTGGCAATGTGCCCGGCGGCAAAATCGAGCGGCATATAGGCCAGGCCGAAACCGGCAAGGCAGGCCTGGCGCACCTGCACGATGCTGGTGAAGACGAGCCTGCCCTCCGTGGTGACGCGCATATCCTTTCCCCCCTTGCTGAAGGTCCAGGCAAAAAGCTCGCCATGGGTGGGCAGGCGCAGGTTGATGCAGACATGATCGGACAGATCCTGCGGCCGCTTCGGCTTCTTGCGCTCCGAAAAGCAGGAGGGGGCGCCTACGGCGACCATCGGCATATCCGGCCCGATGCGCAGCGCGATCATATCCTTCGACACCAGTTTTCCGCGCCGCACACCCGCGTCGAAGCGCTCGCGGACGACATCGGCGCGGCCGTAATCCGTCACCAGCTCGACATTGATCTCCGGATAATGGGCGAGAAATCGCTCCAGCGCGGGCCATAGCAGGCTGAGAATGGCATATTCGTCGGCCGACAGGCGGAGCGTGCCGGACGGCCGTTCGCGCAAGGGACCGAGCCGGGCGAAGCCCCGGTCGATCTGCTCCAGCGCGGGCGCCACCTCCGACAGCAGCCTTTCGCCCGCCTCCGTCGGCGAGACGTTCCGCGTCGTGCGATTGAGAAGGCGGATTCCCACCCGCTCTTCCAGATTGCGCACGGTCTGGCTGAGCGCCGATTGCGAGACGCCCAGACGCGCCGCCGCACGCGTAAAGCTGCCTTCTTCCGCAACGGCGACGAAGGCGTTGAGGTCACGCAGATTCTCGTTCGGCATTCATAAGCCCAGCTAATCATGACATCCGGATTGACCTGTCTAATGGAAAACCGGGCCGGGCGCTACATTCGGATCCAGCGAATGCAAAGGAGACCGGACATGAAATCCGTAACCTTCAGGAACGGCTTGATCGAAATGGCCGCGAACCTGCATTCCAGCGGACTTCATGAAAAGAAAAGCTGGCCGGCCATCGTCGGGACGCCGCCCGATAAGGGCTTTTCGGAAAATGCTCTTCTCAAGCTCGGGATGAGAACGGAATTTCCGAACCGTTGCAAGCTGTTATAGATTGAAAAAATGTCAGGAGAAAATTGGCTAGGGAACCTGGATTCTCACATTATTTCAATGGCTTAATTTAAAAGCCTTGAAATTCCCTCTGTTTTCCAATCGCGAGCGACCGTGGATGCCACCTTTTTGCCCTGGCTTTTCCGCGCCAAGCACAAGGGCAAAATGTATTGCAGCAATTCATGTCAGGTCACGGAAAGCCGTCTGCGAACGGGGAAAAATGTCCCGAAGCAGCTTACACCGGTCATCTTCGATTATCATTTCACGCGGCCGATAAACGCTGAGGTGACACGCGGATATTCGAGGGACGCCGACGCTCCCATCGGTTACCATCCGCCACTTACCGTCGAAACCTTCGATTGCTGGTTCAAGAGGGCTGCTTAGAGCGCGCTGCTTTTATTAGGAAACATAGCCTGAGTTTCTGAGATAATTGGCGCATTCGGCCGGGGGGAAGGCGTCGAGCAATTCACCGGCCTTGCGCCATGTTGCCTCGACGGTGCG
>JBDHTA010000078.1:0-17779 GCA_039808465.1 Rhizobiaceae bacterium
TATGCGTAAAAATGCGTAAGGAAATCCGCATTGGAAAACGACTTTTCGGAAAAGCTTCGCAAATTATGTGCGCACTATCGCTCGGTGTCGGAGGTCTGCCGCGTGCTCGGCTTCAACCGCCAGCAGTTCGACAAGTACCTGACCGGAAAGGTGCGCCCCTCCCATCACAACCTGCAACGCATCGCCGCGGGCTTCGGCGTCGATATCGATGAGCTGATGGATCCCGCACTGGACATAGGCCCGCCCGCGAAGCTGAAGGACGCTTCCGGGCGCGACCGCATGACCCGGCTGCTGGACCGCGCCTTTCCCGGCGACCTGAAGCGCATGCGGGGAATGCTCGGCTATTATCACATGCATTTTCTGGTGCCTTACGATCAGGCCTCGGTGACGCGTTCCCTGGTCTATCTCTACGAGCAGGAAGGCAAGGTCTGTAGCAAGACCATCGAGCGCACCGGGCCGATGGAGGATTCGCAGGAAATCCTGAAATACGAGGGCTTGGCGAGCTTTCTGGGAAACTGCATCTTCCTGCTCGAATTCGAAACGCTTTCCGCCGATACCATTGTCGAGTCCATCCTGTTTCCCTCCTACCGGAAACGGCTCGATATCCTCACCGGCCTGACCTTCGGGGTCACCTCGCATGTCTACAGGCAGCCCTTCGCCTCGCCGATCGCATGGAAATATCTCGGCCGCGTGGTCGATCTGAGGGAGCAGATCGGGGCATGCGGCTCCTACCGGATGAACGACCCCCGCATCGACCCGCGCATCCGCAAATATCTTCAGGTCGCCGGAACCTCCGGCACGCTGAGCCTCGGGCCGATGTAACCGGGCTTTTCCGGCCCCGCCGGTCATAAGCGCCAACCGCTCCCCGGACCCCCTCGTTCGTGGGATCGACAGGATCTGCCGCCGTTTCTATCACCAATGCCTAGATATCGGCCCGCCGGTGCGGCGGCCGCACCCTGTTGTTTTGCGAATTGAAAGGCCCGTATTCATGCAGCTTTCTTCCGTTCTACGTCTCGCCTCCACCTGCGCGCTGGCGGCTCTGCTCGTCGCGTGCCAGTCGAGCGGCAGCACCTCCAGCATCGGGGGCGGGGGCGCCAGCTCAGGTTCCGGTTCAGGCACAGGCGGGGGAACAGGCGGCTCGGGCAGCGGTGGCGGCACGGGCGGTTCCGGCGGCGGCTCGACGGGCGGAACGGGCTCCGGCAGCGGCAGCACGGGCGGCGGCTCCACCGGAGGCGGCGGGAGCGGCAGCGCCAGCGGCGAGGGCCTTGGCGTGTTCAGGATCGGCAAGTCGGGCTTTACCACCGATGTCGATCATACCCCGCAGAAAGGCTCCGCCGTCGTCGCGGCCTTCACGGAGCGCTCGGGCGACACGCCGGGCAAGGGAACCTTCACCAGCAAGGTTTCGCCGAAGGGCAAGGCGCTCGGCGGCAGCGATGTCGAATTTACCGGAATGATGGTGGCACCGACCGACGACGCCTCCAATGCGACTTTCTCCGAGGAATTCTACGGCCGCAACAAGACCACGAACGACAGCACGGGCGAGCGGGTCAAGCTGTTTTACCGCCTCGGCGCCATCGAGCCGAAGCATGTCGCGCTGATCAACTACGAGGGACCGGGCGATGTGATCGGCGAGCGCGTATCCGGTTACGCGGTCGGCGGGGCGGAAACGGCGGCGGGCAATCTGCCGAAGGGCAACGCCGTCGTCTACAAGGGCAGGTTCACCGGCCAGGTGGCATCGAGTTCGAACGGATATAATGACGGCGACGCCAGCGCGACCGTGGATTTCACCGGAGGCAAGGTCTCCGGCAAGATCTGGAATCCGGATGCCGCCAACCCGGAAAGAACGCCCGAGATCGGCTTCAAGGGCGATCTCAAGGGTTCGCGCTTCCAGGCGACATCCATCACCGCCACCAAGGACGGAACCACGACCGAGCTGGGCGGCGAAAAGGGCGGCACGCTCGTCGGCGGCATTTTCGGGCCGCGCGGCCAGGAGCTGGGGGCGGCGGTCAGCACGCCGCAGGTCGGCTCCAGCGGCGGCAGCGATTACTTCTGGGTGCGGGGCGGTATCGTTGCGGAAAAGCAATAGTCCCTGCGGCCAAAGGCATGAGGGGCTGGCCCTGAAGGCGCTGTTCGCCCTCATGGCAATGCTTCTGGCGCTTGCCGGGTCTCCACCCGGAGCGCGGGCGTCTTCCGCCAGCCTCGCGCAGCAGGAGGACGGGCGTCTCGACGCGATCGAGGCGCTCTATCATCAGGGCAAATGGCAGGAAGGCTACGCGCAGGCTGACCCTGCCGCCTTCCGGACGCCGGAAGCCCGCATATCGGCGCGTTACCTGCGCGCCCTCGGGCTGATGCGCCTTGGCCGCCCGGATCTCGCGGTGCCGGAGCTTCGCGCCATCCTCGCCGATCATCCCCGGTTCGAGCGCGTGCGGCTGACGCTTGCCACCGCCCTGCGCGAAGCGGGCGACGAGGAGGGCGCGCGCCACCATTTCGAGCTGCTTCTGGGCGGCGATCTCGATCCCGATCTCGACCGGCAGATCCGCTCGTCGCTCGCCACGCTGGAGGAGGGGAAGAGATGGTCGCTGTCGGCGCATTTCGCGCTGGTGCCATCCACCAACCTCAATCTGGGAACCGACCATGACAGGGTCGATATCGGCGGCGTCACCTTCCAGCCCGCGCCCGGCGCGCAGCGGCAGAGTGGCATCGGCGCGCAATACGGGCTGGATGCCGGTTACCGCCTGCCGATCACCGGCACCTGGAGCGCGACGGCGCGCAGCGGCATTTCGCGCAAGGAATATCGCGGTTCTCAATCCGACGAGGTTTCCGTGGAAGTTTCGCTCGGCCTGCTGAACCACACGCCGATTGGCTATTGGGGGCTGGAGGCCGTCGGCGCGCAGGATTGGGCGGCCAGCACCGGCGGCAGGCATCGCCCGGCGTTGGACGCCTTTGGCGGCCGCGTCTACGGGCGCTTCGTGGCGAGCAGCGACTGGCGGGTGGATTTCACCGCGCAGGCCATGCGACGCGATTTCCGCCGCGCCGAAGTTCTCGACGGTTATCGCGCCGACATGCAGATCAGCGCCGACCGCTTCATCGATTCCAGCAGCTTCCTGCGCCTGCTCGCAGGCGGCATTTACGAGAAGGCCAGCCGCGACGACCTGACATTCCACGACGCCACGCTTGGCGCCGGGCTGTTTCGCGAATGGAGCGGGGGCGTGTCGACCTACGCGCAGGCCAGCCTTTCCGGGCGCTGGCATCACGGCGACTTCGCCTTCGCGGGCGAGCCGCGCCGGGATCTGCGCGCAAACGCCATACTGCGCGTCGCCAAGCGCGATTTTACGGTACTCGGCTTTGCTCCCTACTGGCAAGTCGGCTACACAATCAACAATAGTAACATCGATCTGTACGACTACAGGAAGCTGGACATGAACCTGGGGTGGACGCGGACTTTCTAAGTCAAAAAAGGCGTAAAACGCTCAAGCATTGGGGCAGGCGGCGTGAATGGGGATATGACGGCGGCGCGTGAGGATGCGCAACAGGCTCTGCATCTGAATGGAGCGCGCAAGAGTGCGCAGGCGCTGCCCGGAGGGTGGCTGCCGGTCTCGATTCTCACGGCGGCCGCGGCGCTGTGCCTGATCCTGACATTCATCGCCTTGCGGCTTGCGCTGTCTCCGCCCTGGCTCGGCATCGTGCCGCAAGCCGATCCGGCCGGGTCCGCCGTCCGGCTATCCTCGGTTGCGGCAAACGGCCCGGCGCGGGACATGCCGCCCGGACAGGTGACCGCGATCCGTGGCGCTGGCGGTGAAACGCTGGCCATCGAGGCGGAAGACCTGGTGGAAGAGCCGGATTTCTTCGACAGCTATGAGCGGCTTGCCCGCTTCCTCAACCGCCAGAGCGCGCTCCACGCCATCCTGACGGCTGGCCCCGTGCAGCTCGAAATCGAAAGCGAGGGAGAGCGGCGCTGGAGCGAGGCGGTGGAACCGGGCCGCCGCCCGATCGCCGACCTGCCTGCAAGCTTCTGGGTTCAGATCGCGGTGGGAACGGGCAGCTTCCTCATCGGGGCGTGGGTCTGGAGCCTGCGGCGAACCGATCCCGGGGCGCGGCTCTTTGCGCTGACCGGCGTGACGATCCTGCTCTTCACGCTGCCCGCGGCGATATACAGCTCGCGCGAGCTGGCGCTCGATGGCGGGTTGCTGCGCATGCTCTCGGCGCTCAACCATGCGGGAGCGATGGCTTTCGGCGCGGCAATGATCGCGCTTTTCCTCACCTATCCGGTCAGGATCGCGCCGCCCAGAGCGCTGCTTGCGCTGCCGCTCGTGGTGGCGCCGTGGTTCGTGGCCGATGCGCTGTGGCTGCTGCCCGATCCGGCTCTCGGCATCCATCTCGCCACGCTGACGGAGATGATCCTGATCGTGGCGGCCATCCTGCTCCAGTACTGGTGGGCGCGCCGCGATCCGCTGGCGCGCGCGGCCTTGCGCTGGCTTGGCCTTTCGGTGGTGGTGGGCGCGGGCGGCTTCATCCTGACCATCGCCGTTCCCTCGCTGCTTGGGGCCGCGCCATCGCTTTCGCAGGGCTATGCCTTTGCCTTCTTCCTGCTGATCTATGCAGGACTTGCGCTCGGCGTCGGCCGCTACAGGCTGTTCGAGCTGGATGTCTGGGCCTTCCGCATCCTGTTCTATACGCTGGGCGCGGCGCTGCTGCTGGGTTTCGACGCGCTGCTGGTCTATGTCGTCGCCCTCGACCGCGCCCCTGCCTTCGGCGTCGCCTTGCTGGTGGTGGCGTTTTTCTACCTGCCGATGCGCGACGCGCTTGCGCGGCGTTTTTCCCTGCGCAACACGCTCGACCGCCAGACGCTGCTGCGCGCCGTGATCGACGTCGCCTTCGGCTCCTCCGGCGGCGAGCGCGCTTCCCGCTGGCAGGCGTTGCTGGGGCGGCTGTTCGATCCGCTCGAATGCGTCGCGGCCGATGAAGCCGTGGCCGCGCCCGCCATCCGGCAGGAGGGTCTGGAGCTTGCCGTGCCGGGCGCGGCAGGCGCGCCCGCGTTCATCCTGCGCCGCCCGTGGGGCGGGCGCGGCCTGTTCGGGCCCGACGATGCCGAGGTCGCAAAACAGTTGATCGGCGTGATGCGCCATGTCGAGACCAGCCGCGACGCCTATGAGCGCGGCGCGGTCGAGGAACGCCGCCGCATCGCCGCCGACCTGCATGACGATGTCGGCGCGCGCCTGCTGACGGGGCTTCACTGCCAGGAGCCGCATGAAATCAAGGAGGCGCTGCGCGAGGCGATGGCCGAGGTCCGGACGATTGCGGTGGGGCTTTCGGGCGACAGCATGCCGCTCGGCATCGTGCTGGCCGATCTGCGCCACGAAGCCGGGCACCGGCTCGAGCGCACGGGGATCGATCTCGTCTGGACGGAAAAGGGGGCCGGGACGGACGATCCGTTCCTCGATTACCCCGTCTACAAGAACCTTGTTTCGGCGCATCGGGAACTGATCAGCAACGCGATCCGCCATGCCCGCGCCAGCCGCATCGATATCACCGTCACCCGTGAGCACGGCGATTTGCGGCTGGTCTTCGCCGATGACGGCGAAGGCTTCGCGGAAGCCTCGGAGAATGGCCGGGGCAGCGGCCTCGCCAATGTGCGCAGGCGCATTTCCGCGCTCGATGGCCGTCTCGATTTCGGGTCGTCGGAGCAGGGCGGCGCCCGCGTCGAGCTTATTCTTCCGCTTGGAAAGGTCATGAAATGACGAAAGCAGGCATGATTATCGAGGATCTGCCATCCGTGCGGGAATGGCTGACCGGCGTGTGCGCGCGTGTTTTCCCCGATATCGCGGTGACCGCCTGCGCGGATCTCGCCTCGGCGCGGGCGTTCCTGCGCATGATTGCCGGTGGCGGAACGGAACTGGTTTTCGCGCTGGTCGATCTCGGCCTGCCCGACGGCTCCGGCATCGACCTGATCCGCGACCTCACCCGGCAGCATCCGCAGGCCCTGCCGGTCGTCACCACGATCTACGGCGACGACCGGCATATTTTCGACGCCATCGCCGCCGGGGCGCAAGGCTACCTGCTGAAAGACGACGATCCCGAAGGCTTCGAGGGCAGCCTGATGCGCATCCGGCGCGGAGAACCGCCGCTATCGCCGGCGGTGGCGCGGCGGATGATGTCCCATTTCCGCGGCATGGCCGCACCCGCCAGCGTGGCGCTGACCCAGCGCGAAACGCAGGTGCTTTCGCTGCTGGCACTCGGCATGCGCATTCAGGACATCGCCCGGGAAATCCGGATCAGCGATCATACGGTTCGCGATCACGTCAAGGCGATTTACAACAAGCTGAACATCTCCTCCCGCGCCGAAGCCGCAATCGAGGCCACCCGGCGCGGCCTGGTGTAACAAGGCGGGAGACGGGATCGCGGCCGGATTCGGGTTCCACCTTGAAGCGGCGCGCTCAGCCGTTGCGGCGGAAACCTTCGCTCGCGGTGAGCAGGCTGGCGGTGTAGTCCTGCGTCACCCTGCGCGCCGAGAGATCGGCGGAGGCGAGCTGCTCCACTTCCCGGCCATGCTGCATCACCATCAGCCTGTCGCACATATGGGTGACGACGGCGAGATCGTGGCTGACCATGACGAAGGTGAGGTTGCGGGCGGCGCGCACCTGTTCCAGCAGGTTCAGCACCTCCGCCTGCACCGAGGCGTCGAGCGCGGAGGTCGGCTCGTCCAGGAGCAGGATGGAGGGTTCGAGGATCAGCGCCCGGGCGATGGCGACGCGCTGGCGCTGACCCCCGGAAAGCTGGTGCGAATAGCGGAAGCGGAAACCGGAGCCCAGCCCCACCTCGTCCAGCGCCCGCACGATGCGGCTTTCGGTATTGTCGAAACCATGGATGGCGAGCGGTTCCAGCAACAGGCGGTCGACCGTCTGGCGCGGATGCAGCGATCCGTAGGGATCCTGAAACACCATCTGCACCTGACGGTAAAAGGCCTTGTCCCGCTTGCTGCCGAGACTATTGCCGTTGACCTCGATCATGCCGCCGGTCACGGGGGCAAGCCCGGCCACCGCCCGCAGCAGGGTCGATTTGCCCGATCCGGATTCGCCGACCAGCCCGTAGGATTCGCCGGGCGCGACGGAGAGGCTGACATCCTTCAGGGCATCGAATTCGTCATAGGTGACGCGCAGATTGCCGATGGAAAGGGCAGGGGTCATAGCGCCCACTCCGGTTTGCGGTCGAGCACGGGCAGCGGATGCCGGTCCGCGCCGATCCTCGGCATGCAGTTCAGCAGGCCGCGGGTATAGGGATGCTCGGCCTCGGACAGCTTCGCGGCGGGCAATTCCTCGACGATGCGCCCGGCATACATGACGATGACGCGGTCGCAGAAGGAGGAAACGAGCCGGAGATCATGCGAAATGAAGATCAGCCCCATGCCGCGCTCGGCCACCAGACGGTTGAGAATGCCCAGCACTTCCAGTTGCACCGTCACGTCGAGCGCCGAAGTCGGCTCGTCGGCGATCAGCAGTTCCGGGCCTGCCACCAGCATCATGGCGATCATGGCGCGCTGGCCCATGCCGCCCGAGACTTCGTGCGGATAGAGATCGAACACGCGTTCGGGATCGCGGATCTGCACGGCGGCCAGCATGTCGAGCGCCCGCTTGCGGGCTTCGGCCTTGCTAACCGGCTCATGCGTGCGCAGGGTCTCGGCGATCTGGCGGCCGATGGTCATGACAGGGTTCAGCGAATATTTCGGATCTTGCAGGATCATGGCGATGCGCTTGCCGCGCAGCGACCGCCGCTCCGCTTTCGAAGCCGAAAGCAGGTCGATGCCGTTGAACTCCAGCCGCTTGGCGGCGATGCGGCCATGCTCCGGCGTCAGGCCCATGATGGCGCGGCCGGTCTGCGACTTGCCCGACCCGGATTCGCCGACGATGCCCAGCCGCTCGCGCCCCAGCGTGAAGGAGACGCCGCGCACCGCATTGACGACGCCCGTGCGCGTCGGAAAGGAGACGCTCAGATCCTCGACGGTGAGAAGCGCGCTCATTGGCCGCTCCCGCGTGGATCGAGCGCATCGCGAAGGCCGTCGCCAAGAAGATTGAAGCCAAGGCTGACGACGAGAATGGCAAAGCCCGGCATGGCGGCCACCCACCATTGATCGAGAATGAAGCGGCGGCCGGAGGCGATCATCGCCCCCCATTCCGGCAGCGGCGGCTGCGCGCCGAGCCCAAGGAAGCCGAGACCAGCGGCGGTGAGGATGATGCCCGCCATGTCGAGCGTCACGCGCACGATCAGCGAGGAGACGCAGAGCGGCATGATGTGGCGCAGCACGATGCGCCAGGGCGATGCCCCCATCAGCCGCACGGCGGAAATATAATCGGAATTGCGCACCGTCAGCGTTTCGGCACGCGCAATGCGCGCATAGGGCGGCCATGAGGTGATGGCGATTGCTATGATGGCGTTGCCGATGCCGGGCCCGAGCGCCGCGACGAAGGCGAGCGCCAGCACCAGCTTGGGGAAGGCGAGAAAGATATCGGTGACGCGCATCAGCACCGCATCCACCCAGCCGCCCGCATAACCGGCGATAGCCCCGACCAGCAGCCCGATCGGCGCGGCGATGACGGCGACCAGCACCACCACCTGCAAGGTGAGCCGCGACCCGTAAATGAGGCGCGAAAGGATATCGCGGCCCTGATCGTCGGTGCCGAGCCAATGCTTGCCGTCCGGCGACAGCAGGCGATCCGTGGCGAGATTGCCGGAATAGGGCGAATAGGGCGCCAGCAGCGGCGCGAAGAGGGCGATGAAGACCAGCGCCAGAACGATCAGCATGCCGAGAACGGCGAGCCTGTTGGCGGTGAAGCGCCGCCAGGCGACATAGGCGCGGCCGAGCCGGGCCTGAAGGCGCGATTGCGGCCTGTCGGTCAGCAGCCATTCACGGCGGGTCATAGCGCGGCGGGTCACGGCGGTGTCGCTCATCGTGTCTTCGTCCTCGGGTCGAGCATCCGGTAGAGCAGATCGGACAGCAGGTTGATGGCGATGAACACGGAACCGATGACGATGGTGCCGCCCAGCACCGCGTTCATATCGGCATTTTGCAGAGAATTGGTGATGTAGAGGCCGAGCCCCGGCCAGGCGAACACGGTTTCCGTCAGCACCGAGCCTTCGAGCAGGCCCGCATAGGAGAGCGCGATCACCGTCACCAGCGGCACGGCGGCATTGCGCAGCGCATGGCCCCAGATGATGCGGGTTTCGGAAAGCCCCTTGGCGCGCGCGGCGACGATATATTCCTGCCCGAGTTCGTTCAGCATGAAGGAGCGCGTCATGCGGCTGATATAGGCCATGGAGAAATAGCCGAGCAGCGAGGCGGGCAGCACGAGATGCGAGAAGACATCCTTGAACACCGCCCAGTCGCGGTTGAGGATGGCATCGAGCAGATAGAAGCCGGTGATCGGCGTGAAGGTATATTCGAAAACCACGTCGATGCGGCCGGGGCCGGAGACCCAGCCGAGACGGGCATAGAACACCAGCAGCGCCAGCAGGCCAAGCCAGAAGATCGGCACGGAATAACCGATCAGGCCGACAATGCGCACCACCTGATCGGCGATGCTGCCGCGCCGCACCGCCGCCAGCACCCCGAGCGGAATGCCGAGCGCCGCGCCGATGACCGTGCCGACAGTGGCAAGCTCCATGGTGGCGGGAAAGACGCGGCGGATATCGGTCATCACAGGATTGGTGGTCAGAACCGAGGTGCCGAAATCGCCTTGCAGCACGCCTTTCAGGTAAAGCCAGAACTGCTGATAATAGGGCAGGTCGAAGCCCATTTCCTGCCGAACGCGCTCGACCACGCGCGCGGGCGCGCGGTCGCCGACGATCGCCAGCACCGGATCGATCGGCACGACGCGGCCGATGAAGAAGGTGACGGCAAGCAGGCCGAGATAGGTGGTGGCGACGACGGCGAGAAACCCCGCGACCGACTTGAGCCGCGCATAGGCGCGCCGGTTGGCGCGCCTTGCCGGAGACTGTGTTTCAGTCATGCCCAAAGAGCTTGTCCTTCCGGCTCATTCCTTCGTCACGGGTGCGAGCGGGTTCGAATCGAAGCTCGGCCCCAGCCTGTAGCCTTTGACATTGCCGCGCACGGCCGCCACCTCGATCTGCTGGTAGATCATCACGAAGGGGCTGGTTTCCAGCGCTTCTTTCTGAAGTTTCTTGTACATGTCGGCGCGCTTGTCGGAGTCGCGCTCCAGAAGCGCGGCCTTGGCCTGTTCGGTCAGCTCCGGAATATCCCAGGCATTGCGCCAGGCGAGCGTCTTGACGGAGGCGTCGTCGCCATTGTCCGGGTTGGAGGTGAAGGCTTCGCCGTTCGAGTTCGGATCCCAGTAATCCATGCCCCACTGGCCGATATAGAGATCGTGGTTGCGGGCGCGGTACTTGGTCAGCGTCTGCTTGCCGTCGCCGGGAATGATCTCGATCTTCACGCCCGCCTGACCGGCGGTCTGCTGGAAGGATTCAGCGATGCCGGTGACGGGCTGGGTGTTGCGCACGTCGAAGGTGACGGAGAAGCCGTCCTTCAGCCCCGCCTTTTCCAGCAATTCCCTGGCCTTGGCGACATCGAGCTTGTAGGGGTTCTCATCCAGCGCGCCGAGCACGCCCTTGGCCTGATAGGTCTGGCGGATTTCGCCGATGCCCTTGATCAGCGTCGCGCCGATGGCATCGTAATCCACGAGATATTTGAAGGCTTCGCGGACTTCCGGCTTGGCCAGGTTCTCGTTCTTCTGGTTGAGGCTGATGTAATAGACCGTGCCCTTCGGCGCGCTCGTCGTGGAAAGACCGGCATTCTTGGTCACCGCGTCGAGGTCGCCCGGTTCGAGGTTGCGGGCCACGTCGACATCGCCCGCTTCCAGCATCAGGCGCTGGGTGGCGCTTTCCTTGACATGGCGGTAGATGACGCGGGCGAGCGCGGGCTTTTCTCCGTAATAATTGTCGTTGCGCTCCAGAACCACGATTTCATTGGCGCGCCAGTCGCGGATCTTGAAGGGGCCGGAACCGGCGTAATTGGTCTTCATCCACGCATAGCCGAAATCGGTGTCGTATTTGTAATCGTCGCTCGGCGTCGTGGATTCGGCGTGCTCCATCACCAGCTTCTTGTCGAGCACGGCGCCGACGGTGGCGGTGAGGCAGTTCAGCACGAAGCTCGGCGCATAGGGCTTGTCGACGGTGAAGACGAAGGTTCCCTCGTCAATGGCCTTGGCCTTTTCGGTGACATTGTCGCCGGTGAGGCCGAACTGGGTGAGGATGAAGGCGGGGCTCTTGTCGAGCTTGACGGCGCGCTCGAAGGACCAGGCGACGTCTTCCGCCGTCACCGGGTTGCCGGAAGCGAACTTGATGCCGGGCTTCAGCTTGAACGTATAGGTCAGGCCGTCGTCGGAAACCGTCCAGCTATCGGCGATGCCGCCCTTCACCTTGGTCGTGTCGCTGATATCGAGGCGGACCAGCATGTCATAGGCGTTGCCGATGAATTCGGCGGGGGTCAGCTCGAAGGATTCGGCCGGATCGAGCGTGATGGTGTCATCGATAGCCCAGGCCTGAACCAGCGTATCGGCTGGCGTATCCGCGAAAGCGGGCGCGATGCCGCCGGAAACGAGCAGCAGCGAAAAGGCCGCGCCTGCCAGCAATGAAAGAGTGCGCATGTCGATAATCTCCCTGATCATTCCAGTTCCCCGTTTTCATGGTTGTCTCGCGGCCCGCGGCGCTCCCCGAGTCGGCGCGCCGAAGCCATTCTCAAAATTCAATCCGATACCGGAGGCAAAGACAATCCCCCTTTAGACGCATGGCCGGGAAAACCGCAATGATACCAACAACCGCTACGGCATCCGCTCGATCGACCTGATGCGTTCGATGCCGCCTGCCACCGGGGCGAAATCGTCCCAGACGCCCCGAGCGCCGTTGCGCCATTCGTCGAGGGCTTCCGGTTGCAGCAACTGTCCGCCATGCGCGAGCGCTGCCGCGGCGGAGGCAATCTCGTCCTCGGCGATCAACCGGTCGAAATAGGCGGCGCCTTCGTTCGAGGCGTCGAGGAAGACGGTCTTCTCTTCATCGCTCAACCGGTTCCAGAAACCGGCGGCGTAGAAGATGACGCCGGAGGCCCGGATATGGCCGGTCTCGGTCATGCAGGGCACGACTTCGTAGAGCCTGAAACCGGCATAGGCGGATTTCGTCAGATCCATCGCGTCGGCGACGCCGGTGGAAAGCGCATTGTAGGTCTCGGTGATCGGAATGCCGACGGGCGTCGTGCCGAAGGCGCTCCAGAGCCGCGTGTGCAGCGGACTCTGGATGACGCGGATCGTCCTGCCCTTCAACTGTGCGGGATGCGTGACCGGCTCCTTTGTGAGAAGATGGCGGGCGCCGTAATTGATGAAGCCGACGGTCACGAAATTCTGGGCCGCGAGCTTGTCCGCCAGATCCTGCCCGATATCGCCATCCACGGTTTTGCGGACATGGGCGTCATCGCGAAAGAGGAAGGGCAGGTCGAGGATCTGGAGTTCCGGCACCCAGCCGGAAAGCGCCGAGACGGTGGCGAGGCTGGCATGGATCGAGCCCAGGCGCGCGCCTTCCGCCACGTCCTTCTCACCGCCGAGCGCGCCATTCCTGACGATGTTGAACCTGAACTCACCGGGAAGCCGCGCCTCCACCAGCTCCGCGATCCTGAGCCAGACCCTTGTTTCCGGCTTGTCGTCGCCGAGCAGCGACGCGACCGTGATGGTTCTGGGCCGCGCCGGTGCGGCGCGGCCGAAAGCGGGGGCGGCAAGCGCAAAGCCGGTTGCGGCGGCGGTCTTCAGAAGGGTGCGGCGGTCGAAACGGTTCATGGCTGGTCTTTCCGAAGGCGTTAAAGGAGGATCGCCCCGGCGCAGAGGATCGCCAGGGATACGAGCAGGGCGGCGAGATAGGGCACGACGGCCCGGAAGAGTGCCGCCGCCGGAATGCGGGTGACGCCGCTGACGACGAAGATCAGCATGCCGAGCGGCGGCGTCAGCCCGTGGATCATCAGGTTGACCACCAGAATGACCCCGAAGTGAATGGGATCGATGCCCGCGGCGGTGGCGGCTGGCAGCAGGATCGGGCCGAACAGCAGGATCGCCGCGCCGATATCGAGAAAAAGGCCGACCAGCAGCAGGACGAGGTTGGAGAGAAGAAGGACGGCAAGCGCGCTTCCCCCGAGAAGCGTCACGGCATGGGTGACGAGACCGGAGATATCATCGACGGCGAGCAGGAAGGCGAAGGGCCCGGCCGCGCCGATCAGCAGGCCGATGGCCGCAGCCTCCGCCGCCGCCTGCCGGAAGACCGGGAGCACCGGGCCGAAGCCGGGCCTCGACCAGACGGCAAGGCCGAGCGTGTAGAAGGCGGCAAGCGCCGCCGCCTCCGTCGTGGTGACGATGCCGATGCGGATGCCGATGACGACGATCACCCCCAAGCCGAATGCGGGAATGGCCGAGACCGACGCCTTCCAGCGCTCGGCCTTCGTCGCCTTCGCCTGCCGCGCCTGCTCGCGGACCGTCAGGGGGATGGCGACGGCAAGGCAAAGCGCCATCAAGCCGCCGGCAAGGAAGCCGCCGGTCAGAAGCGAACCGACGGAAAGATTGGTGGCGGCGGCCAGAATCAGAAAGGCGATGGAGGGCGGAATGACATTGTCGAGCACCGACGTCGCCGCGATGATCGCGCCCGCCTGCGCGGGCGGATAGCCGTGCCGGACGAGTTGCGGCTGGAAGGTGGAAGCGCCGAAGGCGGCATTGGCGACCGAGGAGCCGGACGCGCCTGAGAACAGCACGTTGCTCAGCAGCGCCGCCTGCGCCAGTCCCGCCCGGCGATGCCCGACCATGGACGCCGCGAAGCGGACGAGCCGGTTGGCGGCGCCCGATGCCGTCAGAAGCCCGCCAACCAGAAGAAACAGGGGAATGGCGAGCAGCAGGAATTTCGATATGCCCGCGACGGTGGTGGACACGATGGCCGGTTCCGGCAGGCTGCTGCCGAAGGCGATGGCCGCATAGGCGGCGGCCAGAAAGGCATGCGCCAGAGGCGCGGCCAGAAGCAGGCCGAGCGCGGCGACAAGCGCCAGAAACAGGGATGGCGGGCATTGCGTGTCGATGGCGATGTACGGCACGGCGCAATAGATCGCCGTTGCCAATGCGATTGACGCCAGCGCACCCCGCGCCCGGCCTTCGGCGATGCGGCGCAAGACCAGCACGATCAGCACAAGGCCGCCGCCCGCGCCCAGAAAGCCGAAGCGTATCCATTCGGGGATGCCGAGCGTCGGCGACATGCCGCCGAGCATGGTCATGATCTCGCGGCCGCCGCCAAGCAGGATCAGCGCCGCCAGCGCTGTGAACACATCTGCGAGCGCCTGCGTGACCGGCGCAAGACGCTCCGGCAGCAGCCGGACGACAGTATCGAGGCGCATGGAAAGCGCGCCGCTGAGGCTCAGGGGCGCGCCGAGCCCAATCAGCGCCACATGCAGCCAGATGCCGAGATCTTCGGCGGAGATGAAGCCGGAATGGAAGACATATCGCAGGCAGACGCTGGTCAGCACCACCGCCAGCAGGGCCGCGAGCGTGAGGGCTGCGAGCAGGCCGAGGGCGGCTTCAATCCCGCCCAGCAGCCAGCGCGCCAGACCACGGGCCCGCATGCCGCGTTCGAAGAAGCGGGCTTGAGCGGCCGGGATGGATCCGGTGTCATGCATGGGGCGCGCGGCCTTGCCGCCGATAGGCCGTCACGATGCCCACCACCGGTGAAAGTGATGCACGGGGCCGCGTCCATGGCCGATGGCAAGCCTATCGGCGGCTTCGAGCGCGGCATGCAGATAGGCCTTGGCGGCCTGCGCGGCTTCGCCCAGATCGCGCCCGAGGGCGAGATAGGCGGTTATGGCGGCGGCCAGTGTGCAGCCGGTGCCGTGATCATTGACCGTGGCGATGCGCGGCGCGGTCAGCCGTTGTATCCGGCCATCGGAAAACAGCATGTCGGTACTGTCCTGCCCATGCCCGTGGCCGCCCTTGATCAGAACGGCCCCGGCTCCGGCGGCAAGCAGCATTTCCGCCTGCCGCGCCATCTCCGTTTCGCTGTCCGCGATGTCCCGGCCGGTCAGGGCGGCGGCTTCCGGCAGGTTGGGGGTAACGATCAGCGCCAGCGGAAGAAGATCGCGCTTCAGCGCGGCCACCGCCTCCGGCCGCAGCAGCCGGTCTCCGGAGGTGGCGACCATCACGGGATCCAGCACCACCTTTCTGCCAGGCGTGCGCAGCCCTTCGGCGATGATTTCGATCGTTTCGGCGCGGGAAACCATGCCGATCTTCACGGCATCCACCGCGATATCGGAAAACACCGCCTGCATCTGCGCGGCGACCATCGCCGGGGACACATTCTCGACATCGGTTACGCCCCGGGTGTTTTGCGCGGTGATGGCGGTGATGACGCTGGCGCCATAGACGCCGAGCGCCGAGAAGGTTTTCAGGTCGGCCTGAATACCGGCGCCGCCGCCGCTATCGGAGCCTGCGATCGTGAGCGCGATGGCGGTCATCGGGAAGCCTCCAGCGCCTTGTCCACCGCCTGCCGCAAAGCGGCGGTCGCGCCGCCGATATCGGCGGCCCGGAAGATGGCGGAGATGACCGCGACGCCATCGGCCCCGGCGGCGATGATATCGGGAACGCGCTCCGCAACGATCCCAGCAATCGCCCCGACCGGCAGACCGGGCCGGGCCTTGCGGATATGGGCGCGCAATCCGGCAAAGCCTTCGATGCCCAGGGGCGCATCGGGATTGTTCTTCGACAGGGTTTCGAACACGCCGCCGATGCAGGCGTAATCCACCGGCGCGCCGATGGCGGCATCGGCATCGGCCATGGTCTTCACCGTCAGGCCGATGATCGCATCCGCGCCGAGCAGTTTCCGGGCCGTGGCCGCGTCCATGTCGTCGCGCCCCAGATGCACGCCATCGGCCCCGGCCGCCAGCGCCACATCCACCCGGTCGTTGACGACAAAGGGCACGCCCGAGCCGGAAAGAGCCTCGCGAATGGCTATGGCGCGCCCGATCATCTGCCGGGTCGAGGCGGTCTTGTCGCGATACTGGATCAGCGTTGCGCCATGTCCTGCGGCAATCGAGGCCATGGCGGCGAGATCGGCGCTCCCGCCGAGCCCGGCATCCACCAGAGCATTCAGCCGGTAATCAACCTTGTTCATGGATTATCCTTGCATGGGTAATGAGATCCGTTGCCGTAACGGCGGCCAGCGCATCGAGAAGGGCAATGCCGAAGCTCCCCGGCCCGCGGCTGTGCTGCGCCGCCATTTCGGCGCTGACGCCGACGACGAGGAGAGCGCTGGCGCCAGCCGTGAGCGCATCCGCCTCCACGGCCATGAAAGCGGCGATGACGCCGCCCGAAAGGCATCCCGTGCCGGTCACCTGGGCCATCCATGGATGGCCGTTATCGACGCGGATTGATTTTCCGCCTTTCGACAGCAGGTCGGATGCGCCGGTCTGGATGCGCAGCATCGCGCCGGTATCGCCGAGCATCTGCATTTCCGCCGCGTTTCCCCGCACGCAGGACGGGGCGCGGGCAAGTAGCGTTCTGGCAAAAGCCAGCCGCGAGGGGGAATAGTCGATATGGACGGGGTCGACGATCCACGGCTTTGCCTGCCTGCCCGCGGCATCGATGGCAAGGCCGATCGCCTCGCGTCTGTCCCTGTCCAGCGTGCCGAGATTGATCGTCAACGCGTCGGCCCTCGCCACGAAGGCTTCCACTTCCTCCACAGACGTGGTCATCGAGGGAATGCCGCCGATGCCGGAAATTCCGTCGGCGGTGAATTTCTGCACCACCGTATTCATCAGGCAATGCACCCGGGGCCTCGTGGCGCGCACCCGCTGGAGAACATCCGCCGCCTGTCTGGCAAGATCGCTGCTCATCGGATCTCCACCGTTATCTCTTCGATGGCCGGGGCGGCCCCGATCAGGCCGCTTTCCTTCATGAAGGCGCCGAAGCGCTCGTAGCGCTGCCTGTCCAGCGCGGCCGGGCGCTTGGCGAAACGCGGCAGGGTATCGGTGAAAGCCTGCCTGTTCAGGGCGTCATCGAGATTGGGATAGACCTTGATGAACAGCGCCCAGGCTTCCTGCGGATGGTTGGTCAGGTAGATGGCGCCCTGTTCCACGGCCGCCAGAAAGCGCGGCAGGCGCGCATCGGCGGCAAGATCCTTGCGGGTGACGAAAATCAGCTCGTCGTAAACGGGAACGCCGTGTTCCTCGGGAAAGAAGGACAGGCCTTCATGCCCCTCGATGCGCATCTGGGTCAGCTCGAAATTGCGAAAACCGCCGATGGTGGCATCGACCTTGCCGCCGATGAGCGAGGGCGACAGCGCGAAATTGACGTTGACCAGCGTCACATCGTCCTTGCTCAGCCCTTCGGAGGCCAGCATGCGGCCAAGCATGGCGTCCTCGAAACCGGAAACGGAAAAGCCGACGGTCTTGCCCTTCAGATCCTTCAGGCTTTTGACCGGCCCGTCCTTCAACACGGTCACGGTGTTCAGCGGCGTTTCGACAAGGGTGCCGAAGCGCAGCAACGGCAGGCCCGCCTCATGATCGAGATAGAGGTTCGGTTGGTAGTGGATGCCGATATCGGCCTGCCCGGCGGCCACGAGGCGCGGCACGGAGGACGGATCGGCGGGCGGCAGCAGCTCGACATCCAGCCCGGCTTTCGCAAACAATCCGAGTTCCCTGGCGACCACCATCGGAGCGTGATCAGGGTTGACGAACCATTCGAGCATGACGGTGAGCTTGTCATTG
>JBDHTA010000079.1:0-17588 GCA_039808465.1 Rhizobiaceae bacterium
AGCGTGTCGAGCGTGGCGCCAGAGGCGAAATGCTCGGTCTGAATCGTCTTCCAGCCGCCGAACACGTCATCGACGTTCACGAGGCGGATCTCCGGGAACTGGTCCTTGAACTCGGCGGCGACCTTTTCGTTATGGACGCGGTGGCCGAATTCGGCGGCGACGCGCTGGCCGTCTTCTGTGTAGAGGAAATCGAGATAGGTCTTGGCGAGATCGCGGGAGCCGCGCTTGTCCACCACCTTGTCGACGATGGCGACCGGGAATTCGGCGAGCAGGCTGACCGAGGGCACGACGCTTTCCACCTTGTCTGCGCCGTATTGCTTGGCGATGGTGCGGGTCTCGGCTTCGAAGGTGATGAGGACATCGCCGATTTCACGCTCCACGAAGGTCGTGGTGGCGGCGCGGCCCCCGGTGTCGAACACCGGCACGTTGTCGAAGATCTTCTTCACGAATTCCTCGACCTTGGCCGGATCGTCCTTGAAGGCTTCCTTGGCGTAAGCGGTGGCCGCCAGATAGGTGTAGCGGGCGTTACCCGAGGTCTTCGGGTTCGGGAAGATCACCTTCACGTCGTCGCGCACCAGATCGCCCCAGTCCTTGATGCCCTTCGGGTTTCCGGCGCGCACGAGGAAGGAGGGGAAGGAATAGAAGGGCGAGGCGTTGTTGGGGAAATCCTGCTGCCAGTCATCCGACACGAAGCCGTTCTTGACGAGGAAATCGATATCCGTCACCTGATTGAAGGTCACCACATCGGCTTCCAGCCCCTCGACGATCGCGCGGGCCTGCTTGGAGGTGCCCGCATGCGACTGGTCGATGGTGATGCCGGGATGCTGCTTGACGAAGGCCTCGTTCTCGGCGGCGAAGATTTCGCGCGCGATGTCGTAGGATGCGTTGAGAAGGGTTGTCGGCGATTGGGCGAAAGCCTGTCCGGCGAATGCCAGTGCGGCAACTCCGAGCATCAGAAGGCGCTTCATGAGGGTCTCCAGGGAAAGGGTCCGGTAGGGTCAGCGCGAAAACTATCCGCGCAGCCGTTCCGGAGCGAGGCAAGCGGGTGCGGTCTTGGCGCCTGCCGTAGAAAGATTTGCTATCGGATGGCCTTTCCGCGGTCGCCTGTTCCGGCTGCGCCATCGGCTTGGCCGCGCGGCGAAAAACCGCGACAGATGCGGCCATGCGTGACATAAGACCCGCCGACGCCAAAGCGCGCCGCGATCTTCCAGATTCGCTCCCTGCGCTTTGGCCTTTGATTTTTTGCATGCCGTTATCGCAAAACCGCTCCGCACTTTTGCGCGGCATGCTTAGCCTTCGGACCAGACCGCCATGATTCGCATCGAAAACATCAGCAAGCAGAACAGCCATCGCATCCTGTTCATCGAAGCCTCCGCCGCCCTGAACCGGGGCGAGAAGATCGGCCTTGTCGGCCCCAACGGCGCGGGCAAGACGACGCTGTTTCGCATGATCACCGGCGAGGAAGAGCCGGACGAGGGCCAGGTCTCCGTCGATAAGGGCGTCACCATCGGCTATTTCGACCAGAATGTCGGCGAGATGGCGGGCCGTAGCGCCGCCGCCGAAGTGATGGCGGGGGCCGGGCCGGTCAGCGCCGTTGCCGCCGAGCTGCACGAGCTGGAAGCGGCGATGGTCGACCCGGATCGCATCGACGAGATGGACGCGATCATCGAGCGTTACGGTGAGGTGCAGGCGCGCTATGAAGAGTTGGACGGCTACGGCCTCGAAAGCCGCGCCCGCGAGGTTCTGGCGGGCCTCAGCTTCACCGACGAGATGATGGACGGCGATGTCGGGAAACTCTCCGGTGGCTGGAAGATGCGCGTGGCGCTTGCCCGCATCCTGCTGATGCGCCCGGATGTGATGCTGCTCGACGAGCCGAGCAACCACCTCGATCTCGAAAGCCTGATCTGGCTGGAGCAATTCCTGAAGACCTATGACGGCGCGCTGCTGATGACCTCGCATGACCGCGAATTCATGAACCGCATCGTCAACCGCATCATCGAGATCGATGGCGGCTCGCTCACCGTCTATTCCGGCGATTACGAATTTTACGAAGCCCAGCGCGCCCAGAACGAGCGCCAGCAGCAGGCGCAGTTCGAGCGGCAGCAGGCGATGCTGGCCAAGGAAATCAAGTTCATCGAGCGTTTCAAGGCCCGCGCCTCGCATGCCGCGCAGGTGCAGAGCCGAGTCAAGAAGCTGGAAAAGATCGACCGAGTCGAGCCGCCGCGCCGCCGCCAGACGGTCGCCTTCGAATTCCAGCCCGCCCCGCGCTCCGGCGAGGATGTTGCAAGCCTCAAGGGCGTGCACAAGGCCTATGGTAGCCGCACGATTTATGACGGGCTGGATTTCATGGTGCGGCGCAAGGAGCGCTGGTGCATCATGGGCGTGAATGGCGCGGGAAAATCCACGCTGTTGAAGCTGATCACCGGTTTTGCCGAGCCGGATGCGGGCAGCGTCACCATCGGCGCCAGCGTCAAGCTCGGCTATTTCGCCCAGCATTCGATGGAATTGCTGGATGGCGATGCCAATATCCTGCAATGGCTGGAGGAATCCTTCCCGAAGGCGGGGCAGGCGCCGCTTCGGGCCTTGGCGGGCTGCTTCGGCTTTTCCGGTGACGATATCGAGAAGAAATGCCGCGTTCTCTCCGGCGGCGAAAAGGCGCGGCTGGTGATGGCGAAGATGCTGTTCGACCCGCCGAATTTCCTCGTGCTGGACGAGCCGACCAACCACCTCGATCTCGACACCAAGGAAATGCTGATCAGGGCGCTGTCGGAATTCGAGGGCACCATGCTGTTCGTCTCGCACGACCGGCATTTTCTCGCCGAGCTGTCGAACCGGGTGCTGGAGCTGACGCCGGATGGCGTGCATCAATATGGCGGCGGCTATACCGAATATGTCGAGCGCACCGGCCAGGAAGCGCCGGGCCTCAGAAGCTGAATGCAGAACGGGCGCCCATCGGGCGCCCGTTCTCCTTGCCTATGCGGTTCAGATCCCGAGCTTGTCGCGCATGCCGTACCACCATGCCCCCAGCATCGTGAGTGGCACGCGGAACGTCTTGCCGCCGGGGAAGGGGTAGTTCGGCAGCGAACTCCATACGTCGTAGCGGCCGGAATGCCCGGCGACGGCTTCGCCGAGAATCTTGCCGAGCAGATGCGTGGTGGTGACGCCGTGGCCGCTGTCGCCATGCGAGAAATAGACGTTGCCGGCCAGCTTGCCCATATGCGGAATGCGCGTCAACGTAAGCGCAAAATTACCGCTCCAGGCGTAGTCGATCTTGAAGCGCTCCAGTTCCGGAAAGGTTTTCAGCATGTTGGGGCGGATGACGCTGGTCAGATCCGAAGGTTCCTGCCCGCCGTAACCGATGCCGCCGCCATACAGCAGCCGGTTGTCGGAGGTGCGGCGGTAATAATCGAGAACGTAATTGGCGTCCTCGACGCAGTAATCGGCGGGCAGCAGGCCCTCGATCAACTCCTTCGGCAGCGGCTCGGTCGCCATCACCTGACTGGAGACCGGCATCATGCGGCCGCCGATTTCCGGCAGCAGCTTGCCGAGATAGGCATTGCCGCAGACCAGCACATATTTCGCCTTCACCGAGCCGCGCGCGGTCTTCACCACCGGATTGGCCCCCATCGAAACGGAGGTGACGCGGGAGTTCTCGAAAATCCGCCCGCCAAGACTTTCGACGGCGCGGGCCTCGCCGAGAACGAGGTTGAGCGGATGGATATGGCCGCCGAGCGTGTCGATCATGCCGCCGACATAGCGGTCGGTCTTCACATACTTGCCGACTTCGGTCCCGGAAACCATTTCAAGGCCGGTATGGCCGTATTTTTCCCAGTTGGCCTTGTGTGCCGCCATTTCGCGCACCTGCTTCGGCGTAAAGGCGGCGAAGAAGCCGCCATGGCGCAGGTCGCACTCGATGTTGTATTTTTCGATGCGGCCGCGAATGATGTTGCCGCCTTCCAGCGACATTTCGCCGAGCTTCACGGCCTTGTCCGGCCCGTAGCGGCGGGCGATGGTTTCGAGATCGCGGCTGTAGCCGTTGACGATCTGGCCGCCATTGCGCCCGGACGCGCCGAAGCCGATGCGGTCGGCCTCGAGAATCGCGACCTTGTAGCCGCGCTCGGAGAGTTCAAGCGCTGCCGAAATGCCGGTGAAACCCGCGCCGATCACGCAGACATCGGCCTCGATCTCGCCTTCGAGCGCGGGGCGCACGCGCTGGTCGTTGGCGCTGGCGGCATACCAGGTGGGGGCATGGCCGGGATTGGTGCTGGTGGTGGAAAGTCTGGCGTTCATGTCACACCGTCCTGATGTAAGCGTCGTATTCGACGTCGGTGACGCGAAGGGAAAATTCGGAAAGCTCCTGCTGCTTGCAGGCCGTGTAGAGCGAGCGGTAGCGCGGGCCCATGGTTGCGTAAGCGAAGGTCGACTTTGCAAAGCGTTGCAGCGCGTAATCCCAGTTGGTTGGTAGCGGCTCATGGTTGATCGCGTGATCGTCGCCGGTGATGGCGCCGCCGGGGCTGAGCTTCTCCTTCATGCCCGCAAGCGCGGCGTTGAGGATCATCGCCAGCACCAGATACGGATTGGTGTCGGACCCGGCGACGCGATGCTCGATGCGGGTGGCGGGCTTCGGCGTGGTGATGACGCGCACCGCCGCCGAGCGGTTGTCGAAGCCCCAGGAGGCGTAGGTCGGCGCATGTTCGCTGGGGCGCAGCCGCCGGTAGGAATTGGCATGCGGGGCAAACACCGCCATGCTCTCGCCCATGTTCTGCAACAGCCCGCCGACGGAATGCATCAGCGTATCGGCTGGGCCGTCGGCGCCGACATAGATATTGTTGCCGTCCTCGTCGATGACGGAGAAATGCACATGCATGCCGCTGCCCGCCTGCTGGCCATAGGGCTTGGCCATGAAGGTGGCATCATAGCCATGGCTGCGGGCGACACCCTTGACGATGCGCTTCAGCAGCACCGCGAAATCGGCGGCGCGCAGCGCGTCCGGCACATGGTTGAGGTTGATCTCGTACTGGCCGGGGCCGTTTTCGCGCAGCATCGTGTCGGCGGCGACGTTCTGCGCCCGGCAGGCGCGGGAGATGTCGTTGAACACGTTCTGGAAATCGTGCAGCTCCGAAATCGACAGCACCTGCGTCTGGCCGGTATGCCAGCGGCCCTCGCGGGTATTCGGCGGGCGCACCGGATCGAGCGCCGAGCGCACATGGTCGATCAGATAGAATTCCAGCTCGGTGGCGACGACCGGCCGCAGCTTCAGCTTGGCGAAGCGGTCGAGCACATCGGCGAGAACCTGGCGCGGATTGGCGAAATAGCCGGTTCCGTCGGCATTGTTCATGGAGAGCATGACCTGTGCCGTCGGCCGCTCCAGCCAGGTGACGCGTGACAGCGTGCCGGGAATGGCCGTGCAGATGCCGTCCGGGTCGCCCGTGCCTTCGGCAAGGCCCGCGGCGTTGACGTCGCGGCCCCACACATCGAGCGCGTAGACCGAGCGCGGCATGGCCATGCCCTTGGTCAGCACGTCGATGGCGCGCTCGCGCGGGATCCATTTCCCGCGCGGAACGCCGTTCACATCGATCACGAAGGCTTCGAGAACCTCGATATCGGGATTTTCACGGAAGAATTCTTCCGCATTGTTGAGATTGTCCATAGGGCACCAGTTGAAATGCGATTGTCTTGCGGGAAGCGGGCCGCCGGATGGCGGCGCCGCGCCCTGATTTCGTGGAAAACAGGCAGGGCCGCTAACCGTCCCCCGGATCCTCGTGAAACATCAGAAATCGTATCATCAACCTTTGTCCGTCCTTGCCGGGACGGCCCCCAATCCCTATGCCCTCAAGCCTGATAGGTGACGCGGCCGTCGCAGATCGTGGTGACCGGACGGACGGCGGCGAGCCTGTCGGATGCGGTGGCCTCGACATCGCCATCCAGCACCACGACATCGGCGAGATAGCCGGGCTTCAGCATGCCCTTGCGGTCTTCCATGAATTCCACATAGGCCCCGGCCTTGGTATAGGCTTCCAGCGTTTCGAGCAATGTCAGGCGCTGGTCGGCCATGCCCTCTTTCCACACCTCGCGGGTCATCGCCGCCTCGATGCAGTTCATCGGGTCGAGCGGCGATACCGGCCAGTCGGTGGCGAAGACGATTTTCGCGCCCGCATCGACCAGCGTGCGCCATGCGAAGGCATAGGGCCAGCGCGCCTCGCCGATATAGGTCAGGTAAGGCTCGGTCGGCAGGCCCGCGCTGCCCGGCGGATGCACCGGCTGCATGGAGGCGACGGTGCCGAGTTCGGCGAAGCGCTTGATGTCGTCGGGATGCACCACCTCGACATGCTCGATGCGGTTGCGGCTGTCGCGCTTGCCATTGGCCCTGGCGGCGGCCTCGTAACCGTTCAGCACCATGCGCACCGCGCCGTCGCCGATGGCGTGGACGGCGACCGGCAGGCCGAGCTTGTCGGCGGCGATCGCCACCTCGTTGAAATGCTCCTGGCTGAACAGCGGATCGCCCTTCCAGCCCGGCTTGTGGCTGTAGTCATCGACGAACACGGCGGTCTCGCCCTCGGTGACGCCATCCATGAACATCTTCACGAAATCGCATTTCAGCCGGTCGGTGTTGAAGCGGGCGCGCCATGCGGCGGCCTTGGTTTCGAGATCCGAGAGCGGCATGAAATTCTTCATGTGGAAGGGAATGCGCACGCGCACCGGCAGCCCGTCTTCCTTCTCGATCTCCTCCATCAGTTCGAGCTGGTAGAGATTGCCGTCCATGTTCTGAATGGAGGTGATGCCGAGCGAGGCGCAATAGGCCATGCCCTGCTTGAGCACTTGCTTGTCGGCGGCGCGGTCGGCCCCGGTGATGTTCTGCGGCTCGCCGCCGGTGCCGACGCCGAGCATCTCGCGCCCGCCGGTCTTGCCCATGGCGGTGACGGGGCTGATGGCATTGGTCTCGCGCAGCTCGCCGCTCGCCAGCCCATCCTCGGCCATGACGATCTCGTTGCCGACGCCGACATCGCGGCCTTGCAGGATGCCCGCCTTTTCCAGCGCGATGGTGTTGGCCCAGGCCGTATGATGGTCCGGCGCGAACATGATGAAGGGCCGGTCGGCGATGATGCTGTCAAGATGATGGCGGGTGACGCGCTCCTCATCCGAGAGAATGGTGTAATCGGCGCTCTGGGCGATGATCAGCGCCAGATCCGGATTGGCGGCGGCGTATTCCGTCACCTTCTGCTTCAGCGTGTCGAAACCCTTCACCTTGAACAGCGACAGTTCCGAAAGCTCCACCGAGCCGCCGAAAATATGCAGATGCGCCTCGTTGAAGCCCGGCAGCACCGTGGCTCCCTTTGCGTCGATGGTTTTCGTCTCGGGACCGGCATGGGCGGCGATCTCGCCGTCGCTGCCCACGGCCAGAATGGTGTTGCCCGCGATCGCCAGCGCCTCGGCGCGCGGCTGCGCCTCGTCCATGGTCAGGATGCGCGCATTGCGGATGATGATGTTTGCTGTGGTCGGCATTGTCGAAGTGTCCTGCTTGTTTCAGGCCCGCTTTGCGTCATGGCGCGTCCGGCCCATAATCGAAGACCGGCATCGGGGCCGGAGAGGGGATGGCTCCGGCCATCCTGTCCGCGCCCGCGCCGCCGGGCGGTGATCCGCCACGGCGCGGGCCGCTGCTTTCGAAAGGGCGAAGGGCGCTGCCTTCGCCCGGCGCGGCTTGCGCTTATTTCTGAAGCTCGGTCCAGATCTTCGTGTAGATCGCCTGAACATCCGGCGCGCAGGCGAGGTTGAACTTGCCAGCGGCCTTCAGCTCGTCGGGAATGACGATTTCCGGGGCGTCCTTCATGTCGGCGGGCATGAAGGGCTCGGAGCCCTTGATGCCGTTGGCGTAGCGGCCGAATTCCGACAGCATCGCCGCATTTTCCGGCACCATGATAAAGTTCAGGAACAGCTTGGCATTCTCGACATTGGTGGCGTCGGCAAGGATGGAGGCGTTGTCCATCCAGATCGGATAGCCTTCCTTCGGATAGCCGTAGGCGACGTCCTTGTTCTGCAAGCGCGCGCGGAAGGAGGCGCCGTTCCAGTTGACGCCCGCCATCAGGTCGGCCTTGCCGTATTGCTCGACATTGCCATAGGCCATGGAGACCCATTTCGGCTTGGCGGCTAGCAGCGCGTCGCGCACTTTCTTGAGGATTTCCTTGTCGCCGGTGCAGGGTTCGCCGCCGGAATAGGTGATCGCCATATGCATGACGTCGGACATTTCCGGCACGACGTTGACCTTGCCGACCAGCTCGGCGGGCGGATCCATGAAGATCGCCGCCGTGTTGATGTTGCCCTGATAGGCGGAGCGGTTCACCGTCACGCCGGTCGTGCCCCACAGCCACGGAACCGAATAGTGGCGGCCCGGATCGTAGGGTACATCAACCCATTGCGGATCGACGTTCTTGAAGTTTTCCATCTGGTCGGGGCGCGATTCCATCAGCAGCCCTTCGGAAATCCAGATCGGCATGACGCTGGCCGAGGGCACGACGATATCGAAGCCATGGCCGCCCTGGCGCACCTTGGCGAGCGCGGTGTCGTTGGAGTCGTAGTCGGTGATCGTCACCTTGACCTTGTAGGTGTCCTCGAACTTCTTGATCAGCTCCGGGCTGGTGTAATTGCCCCAGTTGTAGATGTTCAGGTTGCCTTCCGCCTGCGCCATGGCGGCGGAGCCGAGAAGTGCCGCGGCAAACGCCGCAAGACCCAGTTTCTTCTGCATTGCTGTTCTCCTTTATAGAAAGCTTAGTTCGCTTTTTCGTTTTTGCTGAGGAAGAAGAAAATCGTGACGATCGCCAGCGACAGGAGCAGGAACACGGTGGAAATCGCGTTCATTTCCGGTGTCACCACCCGGCGCAACTGGCCGAGCATATAGGTGGGCAGGGTATCCTGACCGCCCGATTTCACGAATTCGGTGATGACGACGTCATCGAGGGAAATGACGAAGCCGAGCATGAAGCCGGCGAGAATGCCGGGCCACAGCAGCGGCAGCGTCACATAGCGGAACGCCTGGAAGGAGGTGGCGTAGAGGTCGGCGGCGGCCCGCTCCAGCGTCAGGTCCATGCTTTCCAGACGGGCGCGGATCGGCAGGTAGGCGAAGGGCACGCAGAAGGCCGCATGCGCCGCGATCAGATAGCCGAGCCCGGAATAGCCGGTCCAGATCTTGACCCGCGAGAAGAAGATCAGAAGCGCCACCGCCGTCACGATTTCCGGCACCAGCAGCGGCAGGTTCAGGAAGGCGTATTTGAAGGTCAGCCCGCGATATTGCGCCGTGCGCGTCGTCGCGATCGCCGCCATGGTGGCGACGACGGTGGCGACCACGGCCGCCACCGAGGCGATCTGGAGCGAGCGGATCGAGGCATCCACCACCTGCGCGTTGTTCCAGGCGCTGACGAACCATTGCAGCGAGAAGCCTTCCCAGATGGCGATGGATTTGCCCGCGTTGAAGGCATAGATGACCAGCGTGAGGATCGGCAGGTAAAGGCCGATGAAGCAGATCATGGCGATGGTGGAGAAGCCGGGAACGCGGCGGACGGAAAAGGGCTTAGCCATGGGTGCCTCCCGCCTTGCCGGCGTTGCGGACGTAGAAGATCATCGCGACGAGAACGACGGCGACCAGCGTGACCGACAGCGAGGCGCCGAGCGGCCAGTTGCGGCCCTGCCCGAATTGCAGCTCGATCAGGTTGCCGATCATCAGGTTCTTGCCGCCGCCGAGCACGCGCGGAATGACGTAGGACGACAGCGCCGGGATGAACACGAGGATGGCGCCCGCGATCAGCCCCGGCTTTACCGTCGGCACGATCACCCGCATCAGCACGTTGAAGCGGCTGGCGTAGAGGTCGTAGGCCGCCTCGATCAGCCGGAAATCCAGCTTCTCGATGCTGGCGTAAAGCGGCAGCACCATCAGCGGAATGAACACATAGGTCATGCCGAGCAGGATGGCGAAATCGCTGAACATCATGCCGATGGGCGCGGAAATGATGCCGAGCCCCATCAGCAGCGAATTGACGATGCCTTCGTTGCGGATCATTTCCTGAATCGCGAAGGCGCGGATCAGCATGTTGGTCCAGAAGGGAATGGTGATCAGGAACAGCCAGACCTGCCGCGTATGGCGCGGCCGCGTCGCGATGAAATAGGCGGTGGGAAAGCCGAAGAAGACGCACAGCGCCGTGGTGGCCAGCGCCAGCTTGATGCTGCGCCAGAAGATCGAGAAATGCGCGTCCGCGATCGACACCGTATCGTCGAAGATATCGCGGGAAAACAGCACGTTGAACCACGCTTCCGTGGAGAACTGCCATTTCACGTCGCCGTAATCGCCCGGCGCCAGAAAGGAATAGAGGAACACGATGAGCAGCGGGCCGACGCCCGCGACCCCGATGAGGATAAGGGCTGGCGCGCTGAGCAGCCAGCGGTCTCGTACGTCCTTCTTGCGGACCCGTTCCGTTGCTTCTGCGGCTGTCGTCATCTCAGTCCCTCAAGATCTGGGCCACGTCTTCGCTGACATGAATGCCGGCGCGTTCGCCCGTGGCAAAGCCGCAGGGGCCGCTGCGGGCATTCTGCTGGCGCACCGTAAACGCGCTGCCGTCATCGAGCGTGACATGCAGATGCGTGTCGGTTCCGAGATAGACGATGTTATGGATCGTTCCCGCCAGATCCGCCTCCGCCGAAAGCGGCGCAAGACGCGCATGCTCCGGCCGGATGACGATGGTCACCTTGCCGGACGGGGCGGTGCCGGGCGTGAAGCTTGCCGAAATCTCCTTGCCCGAGGACAGGCGCACGCGCCCGTGGCCCTGGCCATCGCCGATGGAAACGACCTCGGCGTCGAGGAAATTGGTTTCGCCGATGAAGTCGGCGACGAAGCGGTCGGCGGGGCGGTCGTAGATATCGGCGGGGGCGCCCACCTGGCGCACGCGTCCTTCGGACATGACGGCGATGCGGTCCGACATCGTCAGCGCTTCTTCCTGGTCATGGGTCACGAAGACGAAGGTGATGCCGGTTTCCATTTGCAGCCGCTTCAGTTCGATCTGCATCGACTTGCGCAGCTTGAGATCGAGCGCCGACAGCGGCTCGTCGAGCAGCAGCACCTTCGGCTGCGGGGCGAGCGCGCGCGCCAGCGCCACGCGCTGCTGCTGGCCGCCGGAAAGCTGGGTGACGAGATGTTTTCCGCGCGCTTCGAGCTGCACGAGGCGCAGCATGTCCTGCGTCACCTTCTCGGTTTCCGCCTTGCTGCGGCCGAGCATCTTCAGGCCGAAGCCGATATTCTCGGCGACGGTCATATGCGGGAAGAGGGCGTAATTCTGGAAAACAGTGTTGATGGGGCGCTTGTTGGGCGGCAGCAGCGAAATATCCTCGCCATCGAGGAGGATTTTGCCGTCGGTGGGCATTTCGAAGCCCGCCAGCATTCTCAGAAGGGTTGTCTTGCCGCAGCCGGACGGGCCGAGAAGCGTGAAGAATTCATTCGAAGCGATCTTCAGCGAAACATCGTTGACGGCCCGGAAATGTCCGAAATCCTTGATGATGCTGGTCATGGCTATATCGCCGCCGCGGGTGCTCCCAGCAGGCTGATGTCCCATTCATTCCCCCATTTGTTTCCCGTTGGTCTGGCGCCTCCGGGTGGTTGAGCTGACGAGCCGTTCTCTGTTGACAGATTGTTATGCGGCTCTACACTGTTCCTTGATTTGATCATATCAAAACATGGTTTGATCAAATTGGGAAGGACGAAAATCTCGGGCAGATCGAAAGTACCCCCGAAGGTGACAGTTTGCCGGGACCGTGACAAGAGGAGTTGCGCGCCTGGCTGTCGAAATGCTGTAGGATGGAAGCGGTCGGCGTTCCGGGGAGCGAGATATGTGGCCTTGCGATGAAAGGCGGGCGGCGGAGTCCGTCAAGCAATGGGTTTATCGCAATTTGCGGCAGGCGATCATGTCCGGCTGTTTTCCGCCGGGCCAGCCGATGACGATCCATGGTATCGCCGACAGCCTGTCGGTGAGCGCCATGCCGGTGCGCGAGGCGCTTCACCGTCTGGTGGCCGATGGCGCGCTGGAGCATCTCGACAATCGCCGGGTGCGGGTGCCCGACATGACGCCGGAAAAATTCGACGAGATCATCGCCGCGCGCATCGCGCTGGAGACGGTGGCCGCCGAGCGGGCGATGCCGCATGTGGATTACCTGCATCTGGCGCGCTTGCAGAAGCTCGACGCGGAGATCGACGAAGCCTATCAGGCTGGCGATATCGAACTGGGCATAGCGCGCAATTTCGCCTTCCACCGGCGTCTTTACGATGTCGAGCATTCGACCGTTCTGTTGCCGCTGATCGAATCCATCTGGCTGAGGCTCGGCCCCTTCATGCGCGAGGCGACGGCGAACCTGCATGAAAGCTACCGGGTCGACCGGCATGCGGAAGCGCTGGACGCCATCCGCCAGCAGGACAGCGAGGCGCTGAAGCGGGCGATCATCGCCGATATCCAGGACGGAACCGGCCATCTGGGACGCACCCGTTTCCTGGAGGTCGAAGCCAACGCGGCGGCAATCGCCGCCCGATAAGCTCCCGCCGCCGCGATATCCGCCCTGTTTTTCATGGCGGAGCCAGCGCCGCAGATTTTTTCGGATTTTTTCAAAAAGGGCCTTTGCAATCCCTCCGCTTTCTGGTTATAAGCCGCCCACCAGCCGAGCCGACCGCTTCGGCCCTGCTGGGGAATAGTTCAATGGTAGAACAGCGGACTCTGACTCCGTCGATCTTGGTTCGAATCCAGGTTCCCCAGCCAATTCTCTCCTGACGTTTTTCTGATTTCAGAATAGAACAGCTTGGAACAGTTGGGCGGTCAGTTGGGAATTTCCGTTCTCCTTTCGAGCTTTCGAATGGCGCTTTCCGCCAAACCTTCGTCACGGCGCAGGTAGTGCGCATCGAGAGTTGAGCGCACATCGCGCAGGCTGTGCCCGGTGATGGTGGCGATTTCGGCTTCTGTGCATTTGGCCAGCGCCAAGCGCGTGACGGCGGTTCCGCGCAGGTTGTTGAATGTCACGCCCACGATGCCAGCGGCGCGCTGGGCCTTGCCCCATGAAGACCGGAAGCCATCCTCCGTCCACTCGCTGCCTTCGCTGCTGAGCAGGATGCGCCCGACCCTCTGGCGGCACGCATCGAGCCGCGTCTTCAGCGGAGCACCCACCGGAATGACAACGCGAATCCCTGTTTTGCTCTGCTTCAGGCGAATGCGCTCGCCATCATACTGCTGCCATGTAAGGCGAAGCAAATCGCCTTGCCGTTGCCCTGTCCAGAGAGCCAGCACGAGCGGCAAGTGCAAATGCGCGGGCGCATTAGCAAGAAATGTCCTCTCATCATCGTCAGTCCAGATTTTTTCGGCTCGCGTGCCGCGATAGACCCGCCCGCCCTTTTCGCAGGGATTGGCCGGAACAAGGCCGCGCCCCAACGCCCAGGACAACGTGCGAGCCAGCACCTGCCAGGTGTAATCGGCCTGCCGCCGCGATGATTTCGCCAGCTCGTCGCGCCAAGCGAGGAAAACGCCGCGTGTGCGCCGATCCGAAAGTGCTGCAATGGGAAAGGTGCCGAACTTCTTTTCGATCTGACGAATCTTTTTGATGTAATCCTCGCGCGTTCGCTCTGCCAGATCATCCCAATCGGTGCTGCTCTGTATCCCGTTCAGCACGCTTTGCAGCGTGCCTGCCTTCGGCTGGACTTTGCGAGCAACGGCCTCATTGTAAGCCGCGATGAACTCCGGGTCTCCGGGCTTGCCGGGAAGGCGAGGGCCGCCTTTCCAAGCGTAGTAATATGTGGCGAATGTCCCGTCCGCCAGTTTCTTGCGCACGGGATTAACGCCTTTAAGCCGAACCTTCATTGGCTTTCATCCACTGGTCGAATTCGGAAAGCGGCGGAGCGGTCTTTTCGCCGCTGGTGATGATCAGCAGTTTGCCGCCGGGTTCGACTTCCACGCGGGCGACTGTCAGCCCGCCGGCGGTTGCGCCTTTGATGGCGCGGGTCAGATCGTGCTGACGGAAGGTTACACGCTCAGCCATGTTCACCGTCCTCCTTTGCCTTTGACAAGTCGTTCGAGATCGCGTTCACGCATCCGGATCGGGCTGCACCGGCCGCCGGGCTTGAAAGCGCCCGGCAGGCGGTTTTCGCGGAACATGCGCCGGACGGTATCCGTCCGGCATCCGAGAGCATCCGCAATTTCCTTGATGAACACGACGCGGGACATGGTTGCTATCCGCCGCTCCTCCCCAGCGATTGCAGGTCGCTGAGAAATTGCGTGACGGGTTCGAGCTGGGCGCGAACGGTTTCCAGCGCCATATGTAAGTCCCAGAAATCATCGGAAAGGCCGCGCATGTGGCGCTTTGCGACGGCCTTATCCTCCGCAGCGTGAAGACAAATCATGTTATCTTCCATATCCTCGATCTTGTGGATGCAGAGATTGGCGATAGATCGAGCGGCTTGGCGGCGCCGGTTTCGTCTACGGAGGAAAGCGGGGCGTTCATGGCGAAACCCTCCCTTCCTCTACAATGCGGAGGTCGTTCAAAACCATTTCCATGAGACGGGAATTGGCGCTGCGGATAACGGTCGTAACCTGCTCGAAGCGGAAAATTTCGGCATAAAGATCGGCATCGTCCCGGGATTTCATAGCCGCGCCCATCATCTCCAGAAGCGCATCATTTGCTACGGCAAGTTCAAGCACATCCCTGCTTTGATGATCCAGTGTCATGCCGAAGCTCCTTCACGTCGCGCCGCCAGATGCGCGTTCAAATGATTGACAACTTCGTCAATGCCATTGCCGATCGTGTCGAGGAAAATGCGGATGCCCGAACTCGACTTTTGATCGTATTCGGAAAAGCCGCCGATGGCGCTCCATACAGCTTGAACGCAATCGCTAACCTCTTCGAGGCGGCTAACGATCATAACGAGGCTGTCGCCATTGATAGATAACAAAGCGCTTGCGCCCAAAGGCGCAAACGATGTAGTTTCTGCCTGCATTTCAATAACTCCTGTTTTGGGATGTTGTTGTTTTTGGAAAAGCCGACGCACGAGTTTCCTAGGCTCGCTGTGCGTCGGCTTTTTTCGTTTGCTCTTCACTTTCCAGACCGATGCGGACCAACCGGCGGATGACTTCCGCACGGGTGCGAATACGGTTCGTGAAGCCGTATTCATCGACCGCTTCAAGTGCTGATTTTTCAAACATTATCTGGAACCTCTCGGTTTTCAGTTGTGATTCCATTGTTTGCAGCCCTTCATGACTCGTACATATTAACTTGGACAAGTTACACAAGTTAATATGTATGATCGAGTGCTTGCGTCAACTGAAAACTTGTGCAACTTGGGCAAAAAAGGCGGAGAAAAATGTGGGCGACGAAAAAGAGCTAAAGGATCAGCGTATTCCGATCATGATGACGGAATCTGAGGTTACAGCTATTGATGACTGGGCATTCAAACATCGCATTCGCTCGCGTGGCGAAGCGATACGCCGCCTTTGCCAACTTGGAATTCTGCTGGATGAGACAAGCAGAGATGCTAAGCAAGCTATTGATGTCGTTGAAAATATCGTTATTGAATTGGGGCAGTGTTTGCATTTTGAAAATGATGATAATGCTGTCTCGAAAGCTGCTTTCGAATATATGCAAAATATCGCGGGCGGAAATATAGATACTAAATCAACATATAACGTAGCTCAAAAATTTATAGAGCTATTAAAAAAAACACAGAAGCTTCGTATGATTGGAAATGAAATTAGTGATTACAGTTTTTTCTCAAAAGGAGACGGGAATATCAACGAACTTATTAAGGACATTCAATTTTTTAAAGAAATATATTCATCGATTAAACGTTCAACCTAGGTTCCGATAATCTCCGTTGTCGGAACGGCGAATGTCTGGAGGGCGCGTAAAAATGGCAACGATGGACTTTCAAATCCGAAAAACATTGAAGCTAATGGCGCTGTACGACACGGTTGATCGTGGCGAATTGAGCTTGAAAAGCGTTGGAGACAAAACAATCTCCACCTTGCTTGAAAACGGTTGGGCAACCCTTTCTCATTCTACGTCCGGCATTGCACGCTATAGCATTACGGATAGCGGCCGAAAGAAAGCAGCGGAACCGTCGCCGCCGAACGCTCAAAACAATCGAACCTCGAATCAAGCCCATCCAGCCAAGGATCCGGGGCGGTAAGCGGTAATGTCGCGCGCAGCCTTTCGCCAGCGAGAGCTGGAGCGCATTCTAAAAGCCGCGAAGCAGGCAAACGGCATCGTCGAGATTGATCTCCGTACACTGGTCGCCACGATACGCTTTCCGGCTGACAGTCGCATAGAAGAACTCAGCTATCTCGCGCTCGATGGTCCCGAGCGCTGGGACGAATGATCAAGCACGCACTCCCACATTGTTTTTGGTGACCGGCAAAAGCTCGTTCTGCCTTCCAATCTGCAGTAGCTCACCTACTGAAAATTTACTTTCAAAGCGCCATATGATGTGCGACAGGAACATTAGCGGGCCGCTATTGCGCAGCGCTATTGCGCAGCGCATGTGCGTCGCGCATAAAACCGGGAGCCACAGCGTAATGAAGCATGTTTCCATCATCGTCCGCGCCGCGTGGGATGAAGAAGCAGGTGTATGGGTTGCGACCAGCAATGATATTGACGGCCTCGCCGTCGAGGCCGAGACGCTCGAAGCACTGGAGAAGAAGGTGCTGGCGGCGATCTCCGATCTTCTGGAACTGAACGGAATTCAGTCCGATCTGCCGGAAATTCCGGTGCATATCATGGCTGAACACTTGGCAATGGTGCCGAATCCCTGTTTCTGATCTCCCATGGCGGGATTTCTACGCGAACTGAAAGAGTTGCTGACGGCCGCCGGGTGCTACTATGTGAGACCCGGCAAGGGCGACCATGAGATATGGTTCAGCCCCGTCAGCAACCGCAACTTCACCGTCGACCACGGCGTAAAGTCGAGGCACACCGCCAACGAAACGCTAAAGCAGGCAGGCTTGCCGAAAGCCTTCTAAGCGGCTCCGGACGATGCGGGCGTTGCGAAAGGGTATTGCGCGATGAATGGCAAAGCCTCAATCCTTGATGCCGCAGACGAGATCGTCGTGGCGGGCAATCCCCTTCCGCGCCTGGCATCCGTCCTGCCGCTGGATGGCCGCAAGCTGCGCATCCGCTTTGAGGATGGCCGCGAAAAGACCGTCGATCTTGCGCCCGCGCTGGAAAGCCGCCGCTTCTACAAGCCGTTGCGCGAAGACGATGCCCTGTTCCGCGCCCTGCGCATCAGCGAATACCGCAATGCGATCGAATGGCCTGGCGATCTGGATTTCTCCGCGCTCTGGCTGGAAGCCTTGCCTGAAGCCGACTGTCATACGCAATAAGGGCGGCTTCGCCCTTTCCAGCCACAAACATTTAAACCCGTTTCCCTGCGGAACGGGTTTGAAGTGATGATAGCGTGGATGCTCTTCTAGAGCATGCTGCATTTTTGCGGAATCGGGGATTCGCAAATCAGTTGGAATGTGATTCCCTGTCCATACCGGAAGGATGGCCGGCATGAATGGCGCGAGCTTATTCTGAAGACCTGCGGG
>JBDHTA010000080.1:0-17564 GCA_039808465.1 Rhizobiaceae bacterium
CTCGGCGAAATGTACATGGATGGCCGCTTCGTTCTGGAAGAGGGCGGCATCTACGAGTTTCTGGAGCTGGTGAAGAGCAACACCGTCAACGAGGTGTTTTCGGCGGGCATGGCCGCGAGGCTGATCGGCCGCACCATCCTGTCGCAGATTTCGGCGCGCAATCCCGTCAACCGCAATCGCTACAACGTCTCGCATCACTATGATCTCAGCGCAAAGCTGTTCGACCTGTTTCTGGATGAGGACTGGCAATATTCCTGCGCCTATTTCCATCCCCCCGGCGTCGATCTGACGGAGGCGCAGCGCGCCAAGAAGCGGCATATCGCGGCCAAGCTGTTGCTGGAAGAAGGCCAGCGCGTGCTGGAAATCGGCTCCGGCTGGGGCGGCATGGCGATGTATCTGGCCGAGGCCGGGGGCGTCGATGTCACCGGCATCACGCTTTCGGAGGAGCAGTTGAAGGTCTCGCGGGATCGCGCCGCCAGGCGCGGCCTGTCGGAGCGCGTGCGCTTCGAATTGCAGGATTACCGCTACCTGAAACCCTCCGCCTACGACCGCATCGTTTCGGTCGGCATGTTCGAGCATGTCGGGCGCACCCATTACGACCGCTTTTTCAAGAAGGTGGCGGAGGTGCTGTCGAAGGATGGCGTCATGGTGCTGCATTCCATCGGCCGCCCCAAGCCGAGCTACATGACCAACCCCTTCATCGAGAAGTATATTTTCCCCGGCGGCTATATTCCCTCGGTCGGCGAGGTGGTGCCCTCGGTGGAAAAGGCGGGCCTGCTGGTGCGCGATATCGAGATCCTGCCGCTGCATTACGCCGAGACGCTGCGGGCATGGCGCGAGCGCTTCGCCGCCCGCAGGGCCGATGCGGTGGCGCTCTATGACGAGCGTTTCTTCCGCATGTGGGAGTTCTATCTCGCCGGTTCCGAAATCGCCTTCCGCTGGGATGAGCTGTTCGTCTTCCAGATGCAGATCACCCGCCAGCAATTCGCAACGCCCGGCAATCGCGATTACATCTACGAGCGCGAGCGCAGCCTCAGGGATTTCGATGCGAACCGGCCGCCGCTGGAGAAGGTGGAGTTCTGAGCCGCGATGCGTTAAGCGGGGGATAACCATTAACCGCATCGGGAATGCCCCATGGAAACGACCACCACCGCGGCCGGACGGGTCGCGGATGCTCCGTCCGGAAATTTCGTCTACCGCCTGCTGCCGCGCTGGCTCTGGCCCTATGCGCAGCTTGCCCGCTGGGATCGCCCTATCGGCTGGCAATTGCTGATGTGGCCCTGCTTCTGGGGCGCGGCGCTGGCCGCCAATGCGGCGGAGCGTTTCTCGCCGGGCCTGTTCGTCTGGCATCTCGCGCTGTTCTTCATCGGCTCCGTCGCCATGCGCGGGGCGGGCTGCACCTATAACGATATCGTCGACCACGATATCGACATGCAGGTGGCGCGCACCCGCTCGCGCCCGCTGCCGTCAGGCCGCGTCAGCCGCAGGCAGGCGAAGATCTTTCTCGGGCTTCAGGCGCTCGCCGGTTTTCTGGTGCTGATCCAGTTCAACGCCTATACCATCCTGCTCGGCATCCTGTCGCTGGCGGTGGTGGCGATCTATCCCTTCGCCAAGCGCTTCACCGACTGGCCGCAATTCTTCCTCGGCCTTGCCTTCTCCTGGGGGGCGCTGGTCGGCTGGTCGGCGCTGTTCGGGTCGCTCTCCTTCGCGCCCGTGGCGCTTTATGTGGCGGCGGTGGTCTGGACCATCGGCTACGACACCATCTACGCCCATCAGGACAAGGAGGACGACGAGCTGATCGGCGTGCGCTCCACCGCCCGCCTGTTCGGCGCGGCGACGCGCTGGTGGCTGATCGGCCTTTACGGGTTGATGCTGGTCTTTCTGGTGCTGGCCTTCATCGCGGCGGGCATCGGCCTCGTCGGCTGGATCGGCCTTCTGGCGGCGGCGGTGCTGCTCGCGTATCAGATCGCCGTGCTGGATATCGACAATCCCGCCGATTGCCTCGTGCTGTTCAAGTCGAACACCCGCGTCGGCGCCATCCTGTTTGCCGGTCTGGCGCTGGCCATCCCCTTCGCCTGAAACGGAAAAGCCGCCTCTTCCCGGCAGGGGGAGAAGAGGCGGCTTCGCGAGGTGGATCTCGCGGGTTTGTTGCGTGGAGGCCGTGCCGGGGCTTAGCGCCGCGCGATGATCTCGCGGCCCTCGATCTTCATGGCGACGCCCAGCGTGCCGGTGCGGCGGCGCACCAGAAAGCGCGGACGGCGGTTGGCGAAATGCGAATGGCGGCGGCGCGGCTTGACGTGCTGCGTGCGCACATCGCCGAGATGTTCTTCCAGCGGCCGGGCGACGCCATCGGCTTCCACCATCAGCATCGGGATCTGGTAGAATTCCGACCAGCTCCGCCAGTCGGCGGCGATATCGCAGAGGTCATGGGCGACCAGCAGCGGAATGCAGAGCGCCGCGTCGTCGTGATGCAGTTCCAGCGTCACGGTGACGGTGCCGTTGCCATGGTCGATGGCGCGGGCGGCAACGCCCTTGAAGGCGCGGGCGGGCAGGGCGATGGACAGCGGCAACCCGCTGGACGGCAGAACCTTGCGCATCACGGCGCCGCGCTCGTCGAGCGTGATCGTCACCGGCGCGTCGTGGTCCTGCCTGTGAAGGCTGACCTGCTGCGGAAAGCGGGTCGGATCCACCCGGAGCGTCGTTTCTGCCCATTCAGGCTTCATCACGGTGTTGGTCATCTAATCTACCCTTGTTTTCACCTTGAGAGCCATCTTCCGATTGGCGTCTCCCTGGGACTTTCCGTCCTCTGATGGGCAGAAAATAGCGCGCCGCCTTACCTGGGCGCTTAAAAGACGCGGTTAAAAAATCTTTGCGCGGTCAAATGGTTAGCAAAAGCGAATCCGGCAGGGTTTGCAAAAAGTGAATGCTGTGCCGCAATGCGGGACAGGCCGCGCGCGCCCCTGAAAACAAAGGGCTTTCGAAAGGGGCCGCGCGGATTACGGTCTTTTTACCGCGTCAGAACCTTGCCGGGATTCATGATCGCGGCCGGGTCGAAAGCCCGTTTGATGCGGCGCATCAGTTCCATTTCGATACCCTGGCGGATATCCGCCAGCTCGTCGCGCTTCAATTGCCCGATGCCGTGTTCAGCCGAAATCGAGCCGCCATGCGCCAGCACGATGCCGTGGACGATGGCGTTGATTTCCCGCCAGCGGCCGATGAAGGCTTCTGTGTCGGCCCCGACCGGCTGGGAAATGTTGTAATGGATATTGCCGTCGCCCATATGGCCGAAGGCGCAGATGCGCGCCCCCGGCATCGCCGCAAGCACCGCCTGCCGCGCCTCCTCCATGAAGGCCGGAATCTGCGACACCGGCACGGAAACATCGTGCTTGATGGAGCCGCCCTCGGGCTTCTGCGCCGCCGACATGCTTTCGCGCATGTGCCACAGCGCCTGCTGCTGCGCGAGCGAGCCCGCGATCACCGCATCCTCGATCAGCCCGCCTTCATAGCCTTCGGCCAGCAGCGCCTCGATCATCGCCTGCGCCGATTCCTCCGAATCGGAGGTGGAAATATCGATCAGCACATACCAGTCGTGCGGCGAGGGCAGGGGATCGCGCACGCCGGGAATATGCCGCGTGGTGAAGTCGATGCCGAGGCGCGGCATCAGCTCGAAGCCGGTCAGCGCCGTGCCGCAGCGCTGCGCCGCCATGTCGAACAGCGCCAGCGCCGCCTTGGGCGACGCCACCCCCGCGAAGGCCACCTGACGCCCCCTCGGGCGCGGATGCAGCTTCAGCACGGCGGCGGTGATGACGCCGAGCGTGCCTTCCGCGCCGATGAAGAGATCGCGCAGGTCATAGCCGGTATTGTCCTTCTTCAGACGGCGCAGCCCGTTCCAGATTTCCCCTGTCGGCAGCACCACTTCGAGCCCCAGGCAAAGCTGGCGCATGTTGCCATAGGCGAGAACGGCGGTTCCCCCTGCATTGGTGGAAAGATTGCCGCCGATGCGGCAGCTTCCTTCCGAGGCCAGCGACAGCGCGAACATCCGCTCCACCTCGCCCGCCGCCTTGTGGACGTCGGCGAGAATGCAGCCCGCTTCGGCCACGAGGATATTGGCGACCGGATCGACCTCGCGGATGCGGTTCATCCGCTCCAGCGACAGGATGAGGTCATTCCCTTCCGGGCGCGGCGTCTGCCCGCCGACATGGCCGGTATTGCCGCCCTGCGGCACGATCGGGGTGCCGGTTTCGCTCGCCAGCGCCAGAATGGCCGAGACTTCCCCGGCATTGCCCGGCTTCAGCAGCAGCGGCGACGCCCCCTTGTAGAGCCCCCGGGTTTCCACCAGATGCGGCGCGAGTTCTGCCGGATCGGAAACGGCGTAGCGCTCCCCGACGATGGCTGCGAAACGGGACAGAAGGGCATCGTCGGTCATGGAGTCGATTCCTGTTCGGGCTGGCGCATATGCGTTGAAGACCCCTCCCCAACCCCTCCCCACAAGGGGGAGGGGCTTAACCTGCGGCACCCTCGGCGTTTTACGTTTGAGGGAAAAGCAGGCGTCCTGCTTTCTCCCCCCTTGTGGGGGAGATGCCGGCAGGCAGAGGGGGACTTCATGGCGGATGGCCTTGCTGAGCGGGGCGGGGCGCGGCGGCGCGGTTGAGGCGGTCGTTGATCGCTTCGCCAAGCCCGCTCTGCGGAATGGCGGTGAAGGCGATGGATGCCGCGCCGCTGGCATCGGCCCGTTTCATGTAGTCGAACAGATGCGCGGCCGCCTCCGCCAGATCGCCGCCGGGGCTGAGATCGAGCACGATGGCCGCGTTCTCTTCCCCCGCGACCGGCGCGGAGCCGAAGCGGATCAGCGCCTCGCCGGGCCGGATGTCGGTGGCGCCGAGCCGTACCTCGGCCCCCGGCGCGTAATGCGAGGCGAGCATGCCCGGCGCTTCGATCACCGCGCCCGATTGCGGCGGGCGCAGCACCGGCAGGCCGGAAACAGCGGCGATCTCCTCGGCGGCGGCGCCGCCCGGCCTGAGCAGCCGCACCGCGTCTCCCTCCACCTTGACGATGGTCGATTCGACGCCGACCAGCGACGGTCCGGCATCGAGGATCAGCGGAATCTTCCCGCCGAGATCGGCCTCGACATGGGCGGCGGCGGTGGGGCTGATCTTGCCGGAGGTGTTGGCGCTCGGGGCCGCCAGCGGCCGGTTAAGCGCGGCGATGATCTCGCGGGCAAAGCCCTTCGGGCAACGCAGGCCGATGGTGTCGAGCCCGGCGCTCGCCAGATCGTGAATGCCGCTTTCCTTGCGGCGCGGAACGACGATGGTGAGCGGCCCCGGCCAGAAATGCTCCGCCAGCCGCCGCGATACCGGATCGAACACGGCAAGCCGTTCGGCCATGGCCAAATCGGCGACATGGCAGATCAGCGGGTTGAAGCGCGGCCGCCCCTTGGTCTCGTAGATGCGGGTGATCGCCTGTGGATTGGTGGCGTCGGCGGCAAGCCCGTAGACGGTTTCCGTCGGCAGCCCGATGGGAAAGCCCTGCGAAAGCGCCTCCACCGCCGCATCGAGCGCGATGCGCGGTTCGGCCTCGATATCGATCACCCTTGCCATTGCCGTCCTGCCTGCCATGCCTGTTCGCAAGCGGTTTACTCCCCGCCACGCCGGGGAGCAATTCTTTTCAAAGCTTGCGGATGATCTGGCGCAGCTTCTCGTTCCTGGCGCCGAGCAGCAGCACGTTGCGCATGGCTTCCCTGGGGTCGTGGGTGCGGAACAGCACGCCGTTGCCGCGCACGGCGCGGTTCACTTCCATGCGCTTGTGCTCGCTGTCCGGCTGCATGGCGACGGCGAAATACATGCGCGAGAGATAGCGGTTGAAGTTGGACAGCGTCGTGCCGTCCTCGCTGATGTCGGCGCTGAAATTGGCGATGAAGAACGACCATTTCAGCTCGTCGAACTCGGCGAATTTGGTCTTCGAGGCGGTGACGTGGCAATAGCCGAGATGCGGCTGCGCTTCGAGAATGCGGTGAAAGACGATCTTCGGCAGGGCGATCGAGGTGTGGAAGCTGTTCAGCTTCTCATGCGCGCGCTCGCCGACGGCGGTCAGCTTGCGGCCGGTCACGGCGGCGACTTCGGCATGGCTGAGAAGACGGCGTTCCTCCTTGCGGTTCTTGCTCCGGTTGAAACGGCCGGTGCGCAGGAAATCCGAATGAAAGGTTTCCAGAACCGGCACGGGAAGGTTCCGGCCGGGGCTCGCATCGAAATATCGCAATGGGGACATCGTGGTTGGCGCTCCCGGTTTCGGTTGCGGAGTTTGTTGTCGTTTGCTCCTTCTAGAAAGCGAGCGTTTCCTCAGGCTTGCGAAGGCTGTGTTCACGTTTTCGTGAGCGGGCGAATATGAACGCAGTATGAACCGTGAGTTCATCGAGGGTTGACCTACAGCCGTTTAGGTTGAACTCTGTTGTTTCCGGTAATGTCGCCGTGGAACGAAAGACATGCTGATGCGTTACGTGAAGACGCACTCTTTGGGAGTACCCAGGAAATGAGAAAGCTGATGACCAGGATAGCCACGGCGGCCCTTTCGGTCGCGGTAGTTCTGACGACCATGGCCCCTGCGGGCGCCATGCAGATGCCCCGCGTCGAGGCGAAGGCCCAGAGCGATATCGTTCAGGTTCAGGAGCGTATGTGGCCCCGCCATGGCCGGGGCGGGCACTGGAATGGCCCGCGCCGCGGTGGCGGCGGTGGCTGGGATGGTCCGCGCCGCCAGTGGCGCGGCGACTGGAATGGCGGCCGCCGTCATTGGCGCGGCGGCTGGGATGGTCCGCGCCGTCACGGCTGGTATGGCGGCCATCGCGGCTATCGCCATTACCGTCCGGGCTATCGCTATTATGACGGTTACTGGTTCCCGTTGGCCGCCTTCGGCGCCGGTGCGATCATCGGCGGCGCCATGGCCGCTCCGCCGCGCCCGGTCTATTCGGGTTCGATGAGCCCGAGCCATGTGGCATGGTGCCAGAACCGCTGGCGTTCGTACCGCGCCTATGACAACAGCTACCAGCCCAACAACGGCCCGCGCCGCGCCTGCGTCTCGCCTTACTCCTGATCGCAGGTAAAAGCTCAATCAATCGAACCCCGCCATCCGGCGGGGTTTTTGTCTTGGGTCATCACAGCTTGGGCCATTACAGAATGCCGGTCCGTTTCAGCAGCCACCATGCGGCCAGCACCGAAAGCAGCATGAAGCTCGCGGCATAAACGGTGCCGCCGCCGCCTTCCGCGAAGGGCAGGCCCGTGGTGTTCATGCCGAAGAAGCCGGTCACCAGCGAGGGCGGCAGCAGGAAGGCCGTCATCAGCGACAGGATATAGAGATGGCGGTTGGTTTCCGAGGAAAGCCGCGAATCGATTTCCTCGTGCAGCAGCCGCGCCCGATCCTGAAGCGCGTAAACGTCGTGATCGACGGCTTCCAGCCGCGCCGTCAGCCGATGGGCGACATCCTCGAAATCGTCGGGAATATCCTCCTCCTCGGAAGCCGCCGACCGCCGCATCGAGGCCAGCACGGTGCGCAGGTGCCGGTGCAGCCGCGCCACGGTGCGCCTCAGCGGCGCCAGCCCCCGCCGCTCGTAGCCCGGTGTTTCCGCATAGACCGCATCCTCGATGAGATTGAGTTCCTCCGACAGTTCCAGGACCAGCGCGATCATGCGGCGCTGGAATTCGGCGACCAGCGTTTCGAACACATGCACCGGCTTGCGGTATTTCGCGCCGTTGCGCTCGATGGACAGCCGGGCGCGATCGACGGAGCGCAGCGGTTGCAGCCGGGTGGTGACGATCATGGTTGCGGTAATGGCGAAATGCAGCCAGCCGATATCGCGCGTCTCGCTGGCGAAATCCCGCTGGAAATCCACCAGCGTTCCGAAGGCGATGCCATCCTCGGCGGAAATCTCCGCATGCGCGTCATGGGTGGTCAGCGCCGCCTTTGCCGCCTCGTTCAGCCCGGCCAGCCCTTCCAGGAAGGCCGAAACCCTGGCATCGGCAAGGTTGAGATGCAGCCACACGAAGCCCGGCCCGGTTTCGATATCCTCCTTGCCGCAATCATGCGCCAGCCGCCGGGCCTCGCCGGTCGCGGGCAGGAAACGATAAGCCCAGACCAGTCCGGGAATCTCGGCGGATTGCAGCAGCATCGGGGCCTCGCATGGTATCGGCTGCCGCTTTTACATCGGTTTTGTGACAGTTTGCCGTCACATGGTTTTCATGATCACGATAGGATGTGGATCGAAGCCGAAATGAGTCGCGGAGGAACAGCATGTACATGGCGCCGGTGGAGGAGATCGTCTTCACGCTCAGGCATGTCGCGGGGCTTGCCCCCGCCTTGGCGGACGGCGCTTTCGCCGGTCTCGACGAGGATGTGGCCGATGCCATCCTGCATGAAGCGGGCCGTTTTGCCTCGGCCGGGATCGCGCCTCTGGCCGAAACCGGCGACCGGCAGGGCGCGCGCCTCGACGGCGATGCGGTGACGCTGCCGGATGGCTGGGCCGATCTCTACCGCCGCTGGGCGGCGGGCGGCTGGAACGGGCTGACGGCGGCGCAGGCCCATGGCGGGCAGGGCCTGCCGCATATGCTGGGCGTCGCCACCTTCGAAATGTGGAATTCCGCCTCCATGGCCTTCGCCATCGGCCCGACGCTGACGATGGGCGCCATCGAGGCGCTGGAGCATCACGCGTCCGATGCCCTGAAGGCGCTCTACCTGCCGCGCCTCGTTTCCGGCGAATGGATGGCGACCATGAACCTCACCGAGCCGCAGGCGGGGTCCGATCTCGCCGCGCTGCGGGCGCGGGCCGAGCGGGCGGGCGATGGCAGCTACCGCATTTTCGGCCAGAAGATCTTCATCACCTGGGGCGAGCATGACGCGGCGGAGAATATCGCGCATCTGGTGCTGGCCCGCCTGCCGGACGCGCCCCCCGGCACACGCGGCATCTCGCTGTTCCTCGTGCCGAAATTCCTGCCCGATGCGGATGGCAATCCCGGCCGGCGCAACGATCTGTTCTGCCAGTCGCTGGAACACAAGCTCGGCATTCACGGCTCGCCCACCTGCGTCATGATCTTCGGCGAGAAGGAGGGCGCCGTCGGCTATCTCGTCGGCGAGGAGCACAAGGGCCTGGCCTGCATGTTCACCATGATGAACAATGCCCGCCTGCTGGTCGGCATTCAGGGTGTGGCGATTGCCGAGGCCGCCACGCAGAAGGCGCTCGCCTATGCGGGCGAGCGCTTGCAGGGCCGCGCCCCCGGCGCGTCCGGCGAGGCCATGAGCCCGATCCGCGATCACCCCGATGTGCGGCGCATGCTGCTGACCATGAAGGCGCTGACGCAAGGGGCCCGCGCCATCGCCTATGCCTGCGCCCACGCCATCGATTTTTCCGGCCGGGATATCCCCGATGCCGCGCATTGGCAGGAACGGGCGGCGCTGCTGACGCCCATCGCCAAGGCCTTCTGCACGGATACCGGCGTCGAGGTGGCGTCGCTCGGGGTTCAGGTGCATGGCGGCATGGGTTACATCGAGGAAACCGGCGCGGCCCGCCTGCTGCGCGACGCTCGCATCGCCCCGATCTATGAGGGCACCAACGGCATTCAGGCCATCGATCTCGTCACCCGCAAGCTGCCGCTGGCCGGGGGCGCGCATATTCGCGGCTTCATCGCCGAACTGCGCGCTATCGCCGCGCAGGCGGGGGCGTCCGGCCTCGACGGGCTGGGCGGGACGGCGGCGCGGCTGGAGGCGGCGCTGGCCGATCTGTCGGAAGCCGCCGAATGGCTGCTGGCGAAACAGGCGTCGAAGGATATGACGGCGGCGCTCAGCGGCGCCACGCCGTTCCTGCGCCTGTCCGGGCTGGCGCTCACCGGCTGCTATCTCGCCAGGGGGGCGCTGGCGGCCGATGCCGGTCAGCCGGGCCGCGTCGCGCTCTGCCGTTTCATGGCGGAAAACCTGCTTTCCGAAACCGCGGCCCTCAAGGACCGCGTCGTCAACGGTTCCGAAAGCCTTTCCGCCGCCGCCTTTCTTCTTGCATAAGGACAAACCATGACTCAGCCTATTCTCATCGAGCGCCCCGCCGCTGGCGTGCGCGTCATCCGCTTCAACCGCCCGGAAAAGAAGAATGCCCTGACATCGGCCATGTATGTGGCGATGACGGCGGCGCTGGAGGACGCGGAGCGGGACGAGGACGTGCGCGCGCTCGTCTTCCTCGGAACACCCGGCTGCTTCTGCGCCGGAAACGATCTTGCCGATTTCCTCGCTTTCGCCGAGGAGAGCCCCTCCGAGCCACCCGCCGCCTTCGCCTTCCTGAAGGCCTTGGCGTGCTTCGGCAAGCCGCTGCTGGCGGGTGTCGACGGGCTGGCGATCGGCATCGGCACGACGCTGAACCTGCATTGCGATCTCACCGTCGCTTCCGCCCGCAGCCTGTTCCGCACGCCCTTCGTCGATCTGGGGCTGGTGCCGGAAGCCGCCTCCAGCCTGATCGCGCCGCGCCTGATGGGCCACCAGCGCGCCTTTGCGATGCTGGCCATGAGCGAGGATTTTTCCGGCACGGCGGCGCGGGAGGCAGGTCTGGTCTGGAAACTGGCCGAGCCGGAGGAAGTGGAGGCGCAGACGCTGGCCGCCGCCGAAAAGCTCGCCGCCCGGCCTTTCGGGGCGCTGCGGGCAACGCGCGCGCTGCTGAAGGGCGACAAGGCCGAAATCCTCGCCCGCATGGACGAGGAACTGGCGCTGTTCACCGAACGGCTGAAAAGCGAGGAAGCCACGAACGCCTTCCGGCGCTTTTTGAAGCGTTAGGCTTGCAAGCCGTTTCTAGGCTTTCTCCAGCGCCGCCACCGTTTCCACATGCGAGGACCACAGGAACTGGTCGATGGGGGTGACGCGGGTGAGGCGATAGCCCGCCTCGATCAGAATGGCGAGATCGCGGGCGAGCGTCAGCGGATTGCAACTGACCGCCACCAGCTTCTTCACGCCGGAGCGGGCGATTTCCTTCACCTGCGCCTCGGCGCCCGCGCGCGGCGGATCGAAGACAATGGCATCGAAGACCTTCAATTCCTGCGCCGTCAGCGGACGGCGGAAGAGATCGCGCTTTTCGATGCTGACCGGCTTCAGCCCCTGCGCGCCGCGCGCGCCCTGATCCAGCGCCTTCAACGCCTTGTCGTCGGATTCGACGGCATGGACGCGGCCGAGCCGCGCCAGCCGCAGCGCGAAGGTGCCGGTTCCGGCAAACAGGTCGGCGATGCGCTTCGGCTTGCCGATCTGCGTGAGAACCAGCTCGGCCATCGCATCCTCGGCGGGTTTCGTCGCCTGCGTGAAGGCGCCGGGCGGCGGCGACACGGCAACGCCGCCGAAATCGATCACCGGCTTTTGCGGCTCCACCAGAATTTCGCCGTTCACCGAAACGCGGGCGACGCCGCGCTGTCCCAGCACGGTTTCGATCCCGGCGCGGCGCTGCTTTTCGGACAGCGGCTTCAGCCCTTCGAAGGCGAGATCGAGCCCGCTCAGCGTATCCAGCACGGTGATGCGGAAGCTATCCGCCGTATTCGCCAGCGCCCTGCCGATGGCCCGGATCGTCGCAAGCCGCCCCACGATGGCGGGGGCGGCGATGGGACATTCGGAAATCGAAACGATGTGATGGGTTTCCATCTGGTTGAAGCCGAGCAGCAGGTCCTTTTCGGTGCGCCGGGCGGAAAACACCACGCGCCGCCGCTCGCCGGGCCTTGCGATGACAAGCGGATCGACCTCCGCCGCGATGCCTTTGGCCCGCAGCGCTTCGACCACCAGATCGCGCTTGAAGGCGTGATACGGGCCATCCTGCACATGCTGCATGGTGCAGCCGCCGCAGGTGCCGTTGACGCCGTCGGGGCCGAAATGGCGGCAGGGCGGCGCCTGCCGTTCGGGCGAGGGGGCCGTCAGCGCGATCAGCGTGCCGTGGTTCTTGACGCGCGCGACGCTGACGGTTTCGCCGGGCAGGGTAAAGGGCACGTAAAGCGGCCCTTCGGCCGTATGGGCAATGCCGTCGCCCTGCGCGCCGAAGCGGGAGATGGTGACTGTTTCTGCGCTCATGCTGTGACTTTCATGGCTTGATCCCGGCGAGCAGGAATTCCCTGTTGCCGTCGCCGCCTTCGATGGGGGATGGAATGAGACCGAGGCTTGTCCACCCCATCTCCTGCGTGAACCACCGTTCCAGCCCGGCGGCGATCGCGGGCGCGGTTTCCGGCTGCTTCAGAAGCCCCGCCTTGCTGATCGCCTCGCGCCCCGCCTCGAATTGCGGCTTGACCAGCAGCACGGCGCGCGCGCCGCTGGCCGCCAGCGCAAGGGCCGGAGCCAGCGCCAGTTTCAGCGAGATGAAGGAGACGTCGGAGACGATGAAATCGATGTCGCGGTGGCCGATATCCTGGGACGTCAGGGCGCGGGCGTTCAGCCCCTCGATATTGGTGACACGCGGATCCTGCGCGACGCGCGCATGCATCTGCCCGTGGCCGACATCGATGGCGGTGACATGGGCGGCCCCGCGTTTCAGCAGCACCTCGGTAAAGCCGCCGGTCGAGGCGCCGACGTCGAGACAGCCGCAACCGCCGGGGTCGAGGGCGAAATGATCGAGCGCCGCCACCAGTTTCAGCGCCGCGCGCGAAACGTAATCCTGCGCCGGATCGTCGATGACGATGCGCGCCGACGGCGGCACGGCCTGTCCCGGCCTGGTCACGGCCTTGCCGTCAACGGTCACCGTGCCGCGCGCGATTGCGTCGCGGGCGCGCGAGCGGGTGGCGGCGAGGCCGAGGCTGACGAGAAGCTGGTCGAGGCGTTGCGGTTCCATGCCCCGTCAATGGACCGGCATCGGCAAAATGTCAAAGCCAGACGATGCGCCCGGAATAGGAGCGGATGCCGTCCCCGGCGATGCGCGACATCCAGCTTCGCCGCGCCTCGCGCTCCTCGGTGTGGATATTGGCGTCCTGCGTCAGCCCGTAGCCGCTGCGCATGTCCGGCAGCTTGGTCTGGAGATGATCGATGATCTGCGCCTGAAGCTGCGCGTCGTAAGCGGGAAATTCCTGCGCCGTCGCGGGCATCGAGAAGGCGGCAACAAGCGTTGCCGAAAGCAGCGTTTTGCTCAGCATATCCGGTTTGTCCCTGTTGAATGCATTGTCTTTTTTGTTGGGAAAACCCTAGCAGCCCGATCTTCAGAAACCGCAAAGGAGCATGGTTACGTGAGCCCCAAGCGGTATGGTTTCGAAGCCCTTGCCGGGCTTCGATGCGCGGATGGTAATTTAGAAATTCGAAAAGATTTTCTGGCAAACCGGTTGCGTGCCGGATCACGCCCCCGCCGCGAGCCATGCTTTGCTCCGGGGGCTGCTTTGGCGCATTGGCGCACCGGGGATGCGAATGATAAGCGTCCTTCGGGAAAGCATGAAGCTGGAAGGTGGCCCTTGTTTACGCAGCAACAACTGTTTTCGATCCTGTCCGCTTTGCCGGACCCCGCATTCATCCTCACCCGCAGCGGCCGCTACGCCGCCGTCTTCGGAGGCAAGGATTACCGTTTCTATCATGATGGCAGCGGCCTTGTCGGCCGCAGCATGTTCGAGGTGCTGAAAGAGGAAAAGGCGCGCTGGTTCTCGCGCGAGATTCGCAGGGCGCTGGAAAGCCGCGCCCTTCACATCGTCGAATACGAACTCGCAGGCAGCGATGTGCGCGGCGCGGGCAACGGCCCGGAGCAGCCCATCTGTTTCGAGGGCCGCGTTCAGGCGCTGGATTTCCTCGTGGATGGCGAAGCCGCCGTCGTCTGGGTGGCGACCAACATCACCGACAAGAACGCCACGCAGCGGAAGCTGCGCCAGCTCAGCGAGACCGACGCCCTGACCGGGCTCTACAACCGCCGCAAGCTGATCGAGACGCTGGACGACCGTCTGGCGGCATTCGAGCGCGAACAGGCCCCGACCTCGGTGCTGATCTTCGATCTCGACAATTTCAAGCGCATCAATGACGAGAAGGGCCATCACGCGGGCGACGAGGTTCTGGTGGAAATCGCCAGACTGTGCCGCCAGCATCTGCGCCAGAACGATGTCGTCGCCCGCTTCGGCGGCGATGAATTCGTGGTGGTGATGCCGGAAACCTGCCGCAGCGACGCCCTGGCGATCGCCGAGCGCCTGCGCGATCACGTTCCCGTCAGCCTGCGCGAAAACCTGCGCTACGAATCGACCATCAGCGGCGGCGTCAGCGAATTCGGCCTGCCCGACCGCTCCTCCGACGACGTGCTGAGACGCGCCGACGAGGGGCTGTACCTGTCGAAACGGGCAGGGCGCAACCGGGTTTCGGTGCTGTAGGCCATAGGCTCGCCCTTCGCCCGGAGCCTCTTCGTCTGCGGTTGGGCAATCGCATCTGGAAAACCCCCTCTGCCTACCGGCATCTCCCCCACAAGGGGGGAGAAAGCAAGACGCTTGCTTTTCCGGTTTTTTAGGCCATCGAGGGTGCCGCAGTTCAAGTCCCTCCCCCTTGTGGGGAGGGATTTAGGGAGGGGTTTTCAGCCATATGCAACTGCCCCGCCACCGGCGGGGAGAGGGAACTTGCCCCGCGAAGCGGTATGATCGGGGAACCCGGCGCGGCATATCTCCTTCGCCCCGTTTACGGGGAGAAGGTGCCCGGCAGGGCGGATGAGGGGCACCCCCATCACCGATAAGGACTTCGGACGGCCCGCTTACCCCGCCGCGCCGACGCCGATTGCCTTCTGGCCGAGGGCGTTGAAGACCGTCGAAACGATCCCGGCGCGGTCGAGCCCGGCCTTGGCATACATGACTTCGGGCTTGGCCTGATCCATCCAGATATCCGGCAGCGCCAGCGGGCGCACCTTCAGGCCGTTGTCGAGCAGCCCCTCGAAGGCGAGAAATTGCAGCACCTGCGAGCCGAAGCCGCCGACGGCGCCTTCCTCGATGATGACAAGCACCTCATGATGGCGGGCAAGCTGGCGGATGAGATCGTGATCGAGCGGCTTGGCGAAACGGGCGTCGGCAACGGTGGTGGAAAGCCCCGCCGCATCCAGATCCTCGGCCGCCAGCAGACAGTCGGCCAGCCGCGTGCCGAAGGAGAGCAGCGCCACCTTCGAGCCCTGCTTGACGACACGGCCCTTGCCGATCTCAAGGATTTCGCCGCGCGCGGGCATGTCGACGCCGACGCCCTCGCCACGCGGGTAGCGGAAGGAAATCGGGCCTTCGTCATAGGCGGCGGCGGTGCGCACCATATGTTTCAGCTCCGCCTCGTCGGCGGCGGCCATCACCACGAAGCCGGGCAGGGAGGCGAGGAAGCCGGTGTCGAAGGAACCGGCATGCGTCGGCCCGTCGGCGCCGACGAAACCGGCGCGGTCGATGGGAAAGCGCACCGGCAGCTTCTGGATGCCGACATCGTGCACCACCTGATCGTAGCCGCGTTGCAGGAAGGTGGAGTAGAGCGCGCAGAACGGCTTGAAGCCTTCCGCCGCCAGCCCTGCCGCAAACGTCACCGCGTGCTGCTCGGCAATGCCGACATCGAAGGTGCGCTTCGGGAAGATTTCGGCAAGCTTGTCCAGCCCGGTGCCGGACGGCATGGCGGCGGTGATGCCGACGATCTTCTCGTCATGGCGGGCTTCCTCCACCAGCGCCTCGGCGAAGACGGCGGTGTAGGCGGGCGCGTTCGGCTTGGCCTTGGCCTGCGCGCCGGTGATGACGTCGAACTTGTTGACGCCGTGATATTTGTCGGCTGCGGCTTCGGCGGGGGCGTAGCCCTTGCCCTTCTGCGTCACCACATGGATCAGCACCGGGCCGCGCTGGTTGTCGCGCACATTGCGCAGCACCGGCAGCAGATGCTCGAAGGAATGCCCGTCGATGGGGCCGATATGGTAGAAGCCCATTTCCTCGAACATGGTGCCGCCGGTCATGTAGCCGCGCGCGTGCTCCACGGCGCGGGTGATGGCGCGGTCGATGTTCTTGCCGAGATAGGCGGTCAGCTTCTTGCCGAAATCGCGGAAGCCCATATAGGTGCGCCCCGAAGCGAGGCGGGCGAGATAGGCGCTCATCGCCCCGGTTGGCGGGGCGATCGACATGTCGTTGTCGTTGAGGATGACGATCAGGCGGGCATCGAGCGCGCCCGCATTGTTCAGCGCCTCATAGGCCATGCCCGCCGACAGCGCGCCGTCACCGATGACGGCGATCACGCGCCGGTCGGTGCCGTCGAGTTCGGCGGCGACCGCCATGCCGAGACCGGCGGAAATCGAGGTGGAGGAATGCGCCGCCCCAAAGGGATCGTATTCGCTTTCCGCCCGCTTGGTGAAGCCGGAAAGCCCGTCCTCCTGCCTCAAGGTGCGGATGCGGTCGCGCCGCCCGGTCAGGATCTTGTGGGGATAGCATTGATGGCCGACATCGAAGATCAGCCGGTCGTCCGGCGTGTCGAACACCTTGTGGATGGCAATGGTCAGTTCCACCACGCCCAGCCCCGCGCCCAGATGCCCGCCGGTGCGCGAGACGGCGTCGATCATCTCGTCGCGCAGTTCGCGGGCGAGCTGCGGCAGGTCGCGATCCTCGATCGTGCGCAGATCGGCCGGATAGGCGGCCTGATCGAGAAGCGGCGTGCTCGGGGTTTGTGTCACGGGCGCAGCCCTTTCCTGTCCATTTCGGCGCGGTAGTCCATATGTCGCTCTAATTCAAAACAGGCGGCGACGAAAGCCTGAGTATTAACAACGCATGAATTTATGGTCGAAACACGAGCAATTCCAATAAAACTGCGGGGCTTTCCGGCCGGTCGAACCGTCACCCGGAAGGCAGGGGCACGAACTCCTCCTCATCGCCCGGCACGATGTCGAAACGGCCGCTGCGCCATTCCTCCTTCGCCTGCTCGATGCGCTCCTTGGAGGAGGATACGAAATTCCACCAGATATGGCGCTTGCCGGAGAGCGCCGCGCCCCCGAACAGCATGATGTGACAGCCCTGCGGCCCGCCTTGCAGGGTGATGGCGTCGCCCGGCCGGAAGACGAGAAGCTGGTCGGCGGCAAATTCGTCGCCCGCCACGATGAGGGTGCCGGAGAGAATATAGATCGCCCGCTCCTCATGGGCGGCGGAAAAGGGAAAGCGGCTGCCCGCGTCCAGGGTGAGGTCGGCGTAAAGCGTGTCGCTGAACACGGCGACCGGCGAGCGCGCCCCGTCGAGATCGCCGATCACCACGCGCCCGCGCGCGCCGGTTTCCGCAATCAGCGGCATGTCGGCATGCGGCGTATGGGCGAAGGCGGGGTCGATCTCCTCCTTGCCGTCGGGCAGCGCCAGCCAGGTTTGCAGGCCGGAGAGGCCGAGCGGATTTCCGCGCAGGTTTTCCGGCGTGCGCTCGGAATGCACGATGCCGCGCCCCGCCGTCATCAGGTTGATATCGCCGGGGCGGATGACCAGCTCGGTGCCGAGGCTGTCGCGATGCTTGATCTCGCCGTCGAACAGATAGGTGACGGTGGAAAGGCCGATATGCGGATGCGGCTTGACGTCCAGCGCCTCACCGGCGCGCAGCACCGCCGGGCCCATGCGGTCGAAGAAGATGAAGGGGCCGACGAGGCGCCGCCGCGC
>JBDHTA010000081.1:0-17282 GCA_039808465.1 Rhizobiaceae bacterium
TGAATGCCGGGGTCGAGGCGGCGCGCGCCGGTGAAGCGGGCAAGGGTTTCGCTGTCGTTGCCCAGGAAGTGCGCGAGCTTGCCCAGCGCTCGGCTCAGGCCGCCAAGGAGATCAAGGGGCTCATTCACAACTCCTCCACGGAAGTCGAGAACGGGGTGAAGCTGGTGCGCGACGCCGGGACGGCGCTGAAAACCATCAGCGAGTTCATCATCGAGATCAACACGCATATGGAAGCGATCGCCACCTCCGCCAAGGAACAATCCGCCGGGCTTGCCGAGGTCAACACCGCGGTCAATGCGATGGATCAGACGACGCAGCAGAATGCCGCCATGGTGGAGCAGTCGAATGCGGCATCGAACACGCTCGCCAACGAAGCCCTGCGGCTGCGCGATCTCGTCGGCCAGTTCCAGCTGGAGAACGCTTCCAGGGCCAGCGGCATGCGCGGCGCAGGGCCGAACGACGCCTCCCATGCCTCTCCCGCCCGGGCGCTCAACCGCAAGGTTGCCGCCGCCTTCAACGGCAATGCCGCCCTCGACATGCAGAGCTACTGGGAGGAGTTTTAAACCGTCATGCTATATCAAGGCGGCGCCGGAAAATTCCGGCGCCGCCTGTGTTTTGAAGATCGGCTTCGGCTAAGTTCGTCAGAGCGGAAATCGTTCGGCGCGTAGGAAAGCTCACGGAGCTGGCGCCTGGCGCATTCAGCGGATATCTGACCGAAGCCTTGCTCGAAAGGACGCATGATGACCATAGGCGCTATTTCCCCGGATGCGTTGGAACGGCTTCGCAGCCGCACGCCCTGGCTCTGGCTCAATCCCGGCGTTGCGGCGCATCCCGCGGATGTTCCCGAGGTCACGGTGCAAATTGGCGCGGCGCGTGACCGGCTGCGCCGCGCCGAAGGGCTGATGCGCAAGCTGTTCGATCTTCCCGATACCGGGCGCTCGCCCATCCATTCGCCGCTGCTTGCCGTGAACGGCATGGAGCCCGCGCCGAAAGGGCCGTGGTTCGCCAAGGCCGATCATGCCCTGCCGGTCGCCGGGTCGATCAAGGCCCGTGGCGGCTTCCATGAAGTCATCGCCTATGCCGAAAGGCTTGCGCTCGAAAACGGGCTGATAACGGCCGGGCAGGATCTGCTGCCGCTGGCGTCGCCGGAGGCGCGCGCGCTGTTTTCCCGGCATTCCGTGGTGGTCGGCAGCACGGGCAATCTCGGCCTCAGCATCGGCCTTTGCGGCGCGGCGCTCGGGTTCCGGGCCGTCGTGCATATGTCCACCGATGCGAAAGCCTGGAAAAAGCAACGCCTGCGCGACCGGGGTGCCGAGGTGGTGGAGCATTCGGGGGATTACGGCGAAGCGGTGGCGCGGGGCAGGGAGATCGCCGCCGCCGATCCCCGCGCCCATTTCGTCGATGACGAGAAATCCGTCGACCTGTTCACCGGCTATGCCTGCGCGGCCTATGAACTGCGGGACCAGCTTGCCGAACGGGGGATTGCGGTCGACGCCGGGCATCCGCTCGCCGTTTACCTGCCCTGCGGGGTGGGCGGCGCGCCCGGCGGCATCGCCTACGGGCTGAAGCTCCTTTTCGGCGCCGATGTTCATTGCTTCTTCGCCGAGCCCGCCGATTCCCCTTGCATGCTGGTGCAGATGCTGAGCGGCGCGGACGAGCCCGTTTCGGTCTACGATGTCGGGCTCACGAACAAGACCGAGCTGGACGGGCTTGCGGTCGGCGCTGCCTCCCTGTTCGTCGCGCCCCTGATGCGGGAGCGGCTGTGCGGGATCTACACCATTGGCGACAGGGAGGCTCATGATCTGTTGCGTCAGGCGCATTCCGCTGGCGGCATGGATGTCGAGCCTTCGGCGGCAACGGCATTTGCCGGGCCGGGCAGGCTTGCCGCGCCGCATCCGGAGCTGCCGTTCGATCCCGATGCGGCCACGCATGTCAGCTGGACAACGGGCGGTTCACTTGTGCCCGCTCGCGAATTCGAGGCCTATCTGCTGTCCGATGCCGGGCGTTGACGCTCGGCGAGTGTCCGGCGGGCATTGCCCCGATGCCGTGATCGTGGTCTGATGATCCCCGCGCGGACCGGCGAAGGCCGAAGCCGCGCTGACGAAACGGGCGGCGGTGTGGCCGCCGTCGGCGCAATTCCGTCTGACGATACCCGGATCGGAAAGGAGATCATCATGAAAATCGTGACCAGCCTGAGCTTTCAGGGCCAGTGCCGGGAGGCGTTCGAATTCTACGCCAGGGTTCTCGGTGGAAAGATCACTGCCGCCATGCCCTATGGCGACGCCCCTCCGGGCATGCCGATCACCGATGAAAAGTACAAGACATGGCTGATGCATTGCTGGCTGGAAGTCGGCGACCAGGCGCTGATGGGCGCCGACATGGATGTGCAATGGGCCAGAAATATCGACAAACCCAAGAATGGCTTCGACGTCACCCTGCACACCGGGGACAAGGATGAAGCCCGGCGCTGGTACGACCAGCTCTCCGAAGGAGGCCAGACGGTGATGCCGTTTGACGAAACCTTCTGGTCGCCGGGCTTTGGCGCCCTGGTGGACCGGTTCGGCATTCCCTGGATGATCAACGTCATCCCGTCGGCGGGCTGGAAGCCGCCGCAGGGCTGATGCCGGAGAGGTGAGCCGGAAGCCTCAGCCGCTGCGGAAACGGTAGGTTTCGAGGCTTTCCGGCTTCATCTCGATGGAAAAGCCGGGCCGCTGCGGCGGCATGTAGGCGGCGTTGCGGATGGTGCAGGGATCGACGAAATGCTCGTGCAGGTGATCGACATATTCGATCACCCGGCCCTCGCGGCTGCCCGCGATGCAGAGATAATCGATCATGCTGAGATGCTGGACATATTCGCACAACCCGACGCCGCCCGCATGCGGGCAGACTTTCAAGCCGTATTTCGCCGCCATCAGCATCACCGCGAGAATTTCGTTGACGCCGCCGAGGCGGCAACTGTCGATCTGCACCACATCGATGGCGCCGCGCATGATCAGCTGCTTGAAGATGATGCGGTTCTGGCACATCTCGCCGGTCGCCACCTGTACGGGCGCGACACCTTCGCGAATCTTGCGGTGGCCCTCGATATCGTCGGGGCTGGTCGGCTCCTCGATGAACCACGGCTTGACGAAGGACAGCTTCTTCACCCAGCCGATGGCCTGATCGACCTCCCAGACCTGATTGGCGTCGATCATCAGGTTGACATCGGGGCCGACCTCGTCGCGGGCGATGGTCAGGCGGCGGATATCGTCGTCGAGATCGCGGCCGACCTTCATCTTGATATAGCGGAACCCGGCATCGACCGCCTCGCGGCACAGCCGCCTGAGCTTGGCGTCGTCATAGCCGAGCCAGCCCGCCGAGGTGGTGTAGCAGGGATAGCCTTCCGCCTTCAGCGTGGCGATGCGCTCCGCCTTGCCCTGCGCCTGGCTGGTCAGGAAATCCAGCGCCCATTCCGGGGTGACGCAATCGGTGAGATAGCGGAAGTCGATGCAGCGCACCAGATCTTCCGGCGACATGTCGGCGACGAGCTGCCAGACCGGCTTGCCCTCGATCTTCGCCCAGAGATCCCAGACGGCGTTGACCACCGCTCCGGTCGCCAGATGGATCGCCCCCTTGTCGGGGCCGATCCAGCGCAACTGGCTGTCGGAGGTGATGTGGCGCCAGAAGCGGCCCATATCCTCGGCCACCCAGTCCATGTCGAGGCCCACCACCAGCGGCCGCAGCGCCTCGATGGCGGCGACGCAGATCTCGTTGCCGCGCCCGATGGTGAATGTCAGGCCGTGGCCTTGATGCGCGCCATCGGTTTCGAGAATGACGTAAGCCGCGGAATAATCTGGATCCGGATTCATCGCATCCGATCCATCCAGATGCTGGCTGGTCGGAAACCGCACGTCGATGGTGGTGAGCCCCGTGATCCTCATGCCTTGACGACCCTTTGCGTCTGTTCGCCGAGCCCGTCGATGCCGAGCCGCATGACTTCGCCGCCCTTGAGGAAGACCGGCGGCTTCTGGCCAAGGCCGACGCCCGGCGGCGTGCCGGTGGAAATGACGTCGCCCGGTTGCAGCGACAGGAAACGGCTGAGATAGCTGATGATATGCGCGATGCCGAAGATCATCGTGGCGGTGGAGCCGTTCTGGTAGCGGTGGCCGTCGATGTCCAGCCACATGCTCAGATTGGCGATATCGCCCGCCTCATCCGGCGTCACCAGCCAGGGGCCGATCGGGCCGAAGGTGTCGCAGCCCTTGCCCTTGTCCCAGGTGCCGCCGCGCTCGATCTGCCATTCGCGTTCGGAGACGTCGTTGACGACGCAATAGCCCGCGACATGCGAGAGCGCGTCGTTTTCCTCGATATAGCGCCCGCCCTTGCCGATGACGACGCCAAGCTCCACTTCCCAATCGGTCTTCACCGAGCCGCGCGGAATTTCGACATCGTCGTTGGGGCCGCAGATGGCGCTGGTCCATTTGTTGAAGACAACCGGCTCCTTCGGGATATCGGCTCCGGTTTCGGCGGCATGGTCGGCATAGTTGAGGCCGATGCAGATGAACTTGCCGACGCGCCCGACGCAGGGGCCGATGCGCGGATCGCCATCCGCCACGGGCAGGGAGGCGGGATCGATGGCGGCGAGCTTCGCCAGCCCTTCGGAGGTCAGCGCCTCACCGGCGATATCGTCCACATGGGCGGAAAGATCGCGGATGCGGCCATCCGCATCGAGAATGCCCGGTTTTTCCTGTCCCTTGGGACCGTAGCGCAGCAGTTTCATGTCAGCCTCGTTTGCAGTGGCCGGGAGCGGGATGCCCCCGGCGGGTGGTCAGGCGGTAGCGTATGAGGATTGCCCCTCATCCGGCTACCGCTTGCCGATCTCCCCGCAAGCGGGGCGAAGGGATATGCCGTACCGTTTTCCTCAACCAATAACCGCTCGTGGGGCAAGTCCCCTCTCCCCGCTTGCGGGGAGAGGGTTAGGGTGAGGGGCAAATCCGGCAGGCGATTGCGGATCAATCGTAAAGAACCGCCGAAATTTCCGGCGCGTCGATATTGCTCTTGTCGTACCAGAAGAAGCCGGTGTCGATATTCTTTTCCACGGTTTCGCCCTTGGCGGCGGCAACGGCGGCCTTGACGGTCTCGTAGCCGATGCCGACAGGGTTCTGGGTGATGGCGCCCGCCATGGTGCCGTCGCGGATCGCATCCTTCTGCGCCTTGCCGGAATCGTAGCCGACGACCACGACCTTGGCGCCGGATTCCTTCACGCCATTGACGACGCCGATGGCCGAGCCTTCATTGGTGCCGAAAATGCCCTTGATGTCGGGATTGGCGGTCAGGATCGCCTTGGTGATCTCGGTCGATTTCAGATGGTCGCCGCCGCCATATTCGATGGTGACGATCTCGACATTCGGATGCTTCTCCTTCATCTGGTTGACGAAGCCGTCGCGGCGGTCGACGCCGGTGCGCGAGGTCTGGTCGTGGGCGACGACGGCGACCTTGCCGGAATCGCCGATCAGCTCGGCCATCTTGTCGGCGGCAAGGGCAGCGGCGGCAATGTTGTCGGTGGAGGCGGTCGCTACGGGAATGTCGCTGTCGACGCCGGAGTCGAAGGCGATGACCGGGATTTTCGCGTCCTGCGCCTGTTTCAAGAGCGGGATCGCCGCCTGGCTGTCGAGGGCGGCGAAGCCGATGGCCGCCGGCTTCTTGGCAAGGGCCGCCGCCAGCATGTCGATCTGCTTGTCGACCTGGCTTTCATTGTCGGGGCCTTCGAAGGTGACTTCGACGCCGAGTTCAGCGCCTGCCTTGTCGGCGCCCGTCTTCACGGCCTGCCAGAACTGGTGCTGGAACCCCTTGGAAATCAGCGGCACGTAAAGCTTGTCCTGCGCCGCCGCGCCGCCTGCGGCAGCAACCAGCGAAAGTGCTGCGACCGCGCCGAGCAAAGTCCGTCTTGTGAACATGGTTTCCTCCTTTGTGTTCACGCCATGGGTCGGTGAATGAGGCGCTGTCCGCCTTCTTTTCAATCGCTTCCGCGCCGCCGGATCTGGTCGGCATAGACCGCGAAGATGATGATGACGCCGGTCACGACCGTCTGCCATTCGGGCGCGACGGACAGCACGCGCAACCCGTTGGTCAGCACCGACATGATCAGCGCGCCGATCAGCGTGCCCAGAATGGTGCCGCGCCCGCCGGAAAGGCTGGTGCCGCCGATCACCACCGCCGCGATGGCTTCCAGCTCGTAGCCGAGGCCGAGCGCGGGCTGCGCCGAATTGAGGCGGCTGGCGATCAGCAGCCCGCCGATGCCGCAGATCGCGCCCGCCAGCGTATAGATGGCGATCTTCCAGAAATCGGTGTTGACGCCGGAAAGGCGCACCGCCTCCTCGTTCGATCCCAGCGCGAAGGTGTAGCGGCCGAGCAGGGTGCGGCCCAGTATCCAGGACGCCGCGCCCGCCACCACGAACAGCACCAGCACGCCGTTCGGCACCGGAAAGGCGGGCAGGATCTGGCCGATCAGCGAGCCTTGCGCGATTGTCGTGAAGCCCGGCGTGTCGTTGAAATAGATCGGCTTGGTGCCGGTGACGATCAGCGACAGGCCTTTCAGCACCAGCATCATGCCGAGCGTGGCGATGAAGGGCGGAATTTTCATGCGCGCCACCAGGCTGCCGGATATCGCGCCGCACAGCGCCCCGGTGCCGATGGCGGCCAGCACGCCGAGCGGCAGCGGCATGCCGCCCCAGGTCAGCACCACGCCGGTCATGACGGCGCAGAAGGTCATCAGCGTGCCGATCGACAGATCGATGCCGCCGGTGATGATGATCAGCGTCACGCCGACCGCCAGCACCCCGTTCACCGAGGTCGCTTGCAGGATCGCCATGATGTTGGACACCTGAAAGAAATTCGGGCTGGCCAGCGAAAAGCCGATCAGCAGCGCGATCAGGCTGGCAAAGGCCAGTAATTTCTGTTGCGCGCCGCCGCCGGGCTTTGCCTCTGCGCTCATGCTCTCGTTTCCCCCTGGTTCATGCCGCCGGCTGCCCGTTGCGCTGCGTCGCCAATGCCATGATTTCCTCCTGCCCCGCGCCGCCCGGCAGGATGCCGGTCAGCCTGCCCTCGCACATCACGGCGATGCGGTGCGACAGGCGCAGGACCTCCGGCAATTCGCTGGAAATGACGATGATCGCCTTGCCCTGTCCGGCCAGATCGTTCAGCAGCCGGTAGATTTCCGCCTTGGCGCCGACATCGATGCCGCGTGTCGGCTCGTCGAAGATCAGGATATCGCAGTCGCGCAGCAGCCATTTGGCGATGACCACCTTCTGCTGGTTGCCGCCGGACAGAAGCCGCACTTCCTGCCGGTCGCCGGGCGTGCGGATGGCGAGCTTGCCGATATAATCCTTCGCGATGCGCGCAAGCGCCCCCTCGTCGATGCGCCCGAAGCGGTCGGCATAGCGCCTGAGGCTGGCCATGGCGATATTGGCGCGCACGTCCATGCCGAGCGCCAGACCGTAATGCTTGCGGTCCTCGGAGAGATAGCCGATCCCGGCGCGCACCGCATCCGCGGGGCTCGATATTTTCACCGGCCTGCCATGCACGCGGATTTCACCGGCATCGATGGGCTCGGCGCCGAAAATCGCGCGCGCCAGCTCGGTGCGGCCCGCGCCCATCAGCCCGGCAAAGCCGAGGATCTCGCCTTTCCTCAGCGAGAAGCTGATATCCTTCAATTCGCGCCCGCGCCGGATGCCGCGCGCCTCCAGCGCCGTTTCGGCATTGGACAGGTCGGGAATGGTCACCGACTCGTCCAGAAGCTCGCGGCCGACCATCATCGAGATGATCTTCGCGATCGGTGTTTCCGCCGCCTCGACCGTGCCCACGTACGCGCCGTCGCGCATCACCGTCACCCGGTCGGAGATGCGTTTGATCTCGTCCATCTTGTGACTGATATAGACGATGCCCACCCCTTCCGCCTTCAGGCGGCGGATGATGGTGAAGAGTTCGGCGATTTCGGCGTCGTTCAGCGCCGCCGTCGGCTCGTCCATGATCAGCACGCGTGACCGGTGGCTGAGCGCCTTGGCGATCTCCACCATCTGCTGCCGGGCGATGGTGAGGCTGCCGACCACGGTGCGCGGATCGATGCGGATGTTCATGCTCTCGAAGATCGCCTGCGCGTCGCGGTTCAGCTTGCCCTCGTCCAGCCGCCCGAAGGAAAGGCGCGGCTCGCGGCCGATCCAGATGTTCTGCGCGACGGTCAGGTCGCGCATCAGCGCCAGTTCCTGATGGATGATGCCGATGCCCAGCGCCTGCGCCGCGCGCGGCGCGGGCAGCGTTACCTCCTGCCCGTCGATGAGAATGCGGCCGCTATCGGGATGGTAGACGCCGGAAAGGATCTTCATCAGCGTCGATTTGCCCGCGCCGTTTTCCCCCATCAGCGCGTGAACCTCGCCGGGGCGCAGGTCGAAACCGACGCTTTTCAGGGCGTGAACGCCCGGAAAACGCTTGTCGATGGCTTCCATGCGCACGAGGTCGGTCATGACGCTGCTTCCGTGTTCAGATGGAGAGGCCCCCGTCGACGACCATGACCTGCCCGGAGACGAAACGGCTTTCATCCGACAGCAGGTAGATCACCATCGGCGTGATATCGTCGACCAAGGCAAGACGGCCCATCGGCTGGCGGGCGATGAAATCCTTCTCCGCCTGCGCCGGATCGGCGGCGGCGGCGATGCGCCCGCGCAGCGACGGCGTGTCGACGGTTCCGGGGCAGAGCGCGTTGCAGCGGATACCCTGCTTGATGAAATCCGCCGCCACCGCCTTGGTCAGCCCGATCACGGCGGCCTTGGTGGCGCCGTAGGCGGTGCGGTTCACCAGCCCTTTGATGGAGGAGGCGATCGAGGCCATGTTGAGGATGGACGCCCCGCCGGTTTCGCCCGCCCGCTCCAGCATGCCGGGCAGGAAGGCGCGGGTCATGCGCATCATCGACTTGACGTTGAGGTCGAAGCTGAAATCCCAGTCCCTGTCGCTGATATCGAGAATGGTGCCGTGATGGACGAAGCCCGCGCAGTTGAACAGCCCGTCGATCCGGCCCGAACGTCCGGCCATGGCGGTCACGGCGTCGGCGTCCAGCACGTCGAGGACGGCGGTTTCGATGCCGTCGAGGCCTTCGAGCAGGCTGGCATCGATGTCGGTGGCGATCACCCGTGCGCCTTCGTCGCGGCAGGCGAGCGCGCTGGCGCGGCCGATGCCCTGGCCTGCGGCGGTGATGAGGATGGTTTTTCCCTGAAGCCGCATCTCAGCCCTCCCAAGCTGCCATGCAATTTCCTATATGAACAAGCTATTCAGATATGAAAACTATTGCAACAGGAATCTTGTAGTGTCTTGATAGGGGGGCTCACGCGAAATCCTGGGCGAAGGGGGAGGTCATGAGCGACAGATGGCAGGAGGCGGAAGCCGAGGAGGAGGCGGGTCAGGCGAGCCGCTACCGCGCGCCCGCGCTCGACAAGGGGCTGGATATTCTCGAAATTCTGGCCGGGCAGCGCGGCGGGCTGACGCGCACGGAAATCGTGCGCGAGATGGGGCTCAGCCCCTCGCAGATCTTCCGCATGCTGGAGCGGCTGGTGGCGCGCGGCTATGTGATGCGGCTGGAGGGCGGCGACCGCTATGCGCTGACCATGAAGCTGTTCCTGCTTTCCAACCGGCATCCGCCGCTGCGCCGCCTGCTGTCGCAGGCGCAGCCGATGATGGACGATTTCGCCCGCGAGATGGGCCAGTCCTGCCATCTGGTCGTGCCGGAATCCGGCACCGGCATCATCGTGGCGCAGGCGAGCCCCGGCGGGCATTTCGAGTTCCGCGCCCGCATCGGCGCGCCGCTCGACCTGTTTGCGACGGGATCGGGCATCACCCTGCTTGCCTTCCAGCGGCCGGAAAGGCTTGCGGAAACGCTGGGGCAATGGGGCATTGCCGATGCGGCGCAGCGGCTGGAAAAGATCGCCCCGCAGATCGAGGAGGCGCGCAGGCTGGGTTTTCGCGCCGGGCCGTCGGGACAGCTCGTCGGCGTCACCGATATCAGCGCCCCGGTCTACGATCACGCGGGCGACGCCATCGCGGCGCTGACCTGCGCCTATATCGAGCATCCCGGAGACGATGGCAGCGAAGCCCGCCAGCGCACGCTGGCGCGGCTGCGGCAGGTGACGGAAGACCTGTCCTTTTCGCGGGCGGGCGAAAGCCTCAGCCGCATTCTCCGGCCCGGCTGAGACGATCGGAGCCCTTGCGGCTCAGGCGTCGGAGAAGCCGAAGGGGGCATCGGTGCGGCGGTAATCGTCGGCGAGGATCTGGCGGCCGATGGGCGGCTCGGAGCGCGCCGTGCAACTGATGCGATGACAGAGGCGGCAGGAAATGCCGATGGGGGTCGCCTCCGCCTCGCCATTGCCGTCGCGGGTATAGACGAGGCGCTCGGCATGCTGGGCCTCGCAGACCAGCGCGACGGCATGGGTGACTTCGGGCACGCCATAGGCGCCGCCGCCGGAACGGACCGTGCGGGCGATGGAGAAGAAGCGCTGCCCGTCCGGCAGCTCCAGCCATTGCGTGACGGTGCGGCCGGGGGTGGCGAAGACCTGGTGCACGCTCCACAGCGGACAGCCGCCGCCATGGCGGGCAAAGGGAAAGGCGCCGGTGTTCAGCCGTTTCGAGACATTGCCCGCCGCATCGACGCGGATGAAGAAGAAAGGAATTCTTTCCTGCCCCGGCTTTTGCAGGGTCGTCAGCCGGTGGGCCGTCTGCTCGAAGCTGGTGGAGAATTGCCGCGACAGCGCCTCGATATCGTAGCGGCGTTGCTCCGCCGCCCGGGCGAACTGCGCGTAGGGCATGACGATGGCGGCGGCGCAATAGGCGGCGAGCGCCCGGTGCGCCAGCCGCCGGGCATTCTCGTTCTCGAAATTGCCTTCCTGCGCGGCGGCGCGCAGATCCTGATCGAATTCGAGATAGGCGAGCTGCTGGGCAAGCTGGAAATTCTGGCTGGCGACGGTCAGCGTGTCGTCGAGCAGCACGTCGCGGCGGTGCCAGTCGAGGCGGCGCAGCGAGCCCGTCATCACCTCCGGCGGCAGACGGCGCACCCGAAGCTGGTGCCCGGCCTTGAAATAGGCGGCAAGCCCGCCCGCTTCCGCCACCCGCGCCGCAAGGCGTTCGGAGGCGGCATCCAGCACCGAGAAGAAATTGCGCCGCGCCGACAGGAAGCCGCGCACCGCCGCCACCGGATCGCCCGCGACATCGCCGCCCGGCAACGCGGTTTCCTGCCGCCGGTCGGCAAGCGCGAACTGCTCCTCCTTCCAGGCGGTGTGCAGGCGCAGCATCGCCTCGGCGAAGCCGGGAAAGGAGGTGACCACGTCGGGAATTTCCATCGGCAGCATGTCGATGTCGGAGAAGATCGGATCGCGCATCACCTCCTGAAGCCGGGCGATCATGTCCGGCCCGGTTTCCTGCGCGAAATCGGAAAAATCCACCTTGTAGGCGCGGGCGAGCCTGAGCAGGATCTCGGCGGTGACGGGGCGCTGGTTGCGCTCCATCAGGGCGATATAGGAGGGCGAGATTTCCAGATCGGCGGCCATGTTGGCCTGCGTCAGCCCGAGATCGCGGCGAAGGCGCCGCAGGCGCGGGCCGAGATAGATGCCGTTCTTTTCCATATGCCGCAGGCTCTCATGCGCGAATTGACAAAGACTTTACAACATTACAACGGGATTTTGTCAAGTTTGACAAGATGACATCGAAGCCTCTGGGAGCGTCTGCGAAAGGGCGCTATTTCTGTTTGCAACGCAGCAAGCGCTGACATGCAGTCATGAGGAGGTTGTTTCCATGTCCTACCAGTCCTTCGTCGATGAAGCCGGCAAGCTCATCCAGACCAATGCAAAGTGGAACGGCATCACGCCGGAGGCGGTGGCCCGCATGCGCCTTCAGAACCGCTTCCGCACCGGCCTCGATATCGCCCGTTACACCGCCGATATCATGCGCCGCGACATGGCCGCCTACGATCTCGACCCCGCCAAGTACACCCAGTCGCTCGGCTGCTGGCACGGCTTCATCGGCCAGCAGAAGGTCATCTCGATCAAGAAGCATTTCGGCACGACGCAGGGGCGCTATCTCTACCTCTCCGGCTGGATGGTCGCCGCGCTCCGCTCCGAATTCGGCCCGCTGCCGGATCAGTCCATGCACGAGAAGACCTCGGTTCCGGCGCTGATCGAGGAACTCTACACCTTCCTGCGGCAAGCCGATTCCCGGGAGCTGAGCCTGCTGTTCCGCGATCTCGACAAGGCGCGCGATGCCGGGGATGCGGTGCGCGAGCGCCAGTTGCAGGCATCCATCGACAATTACCAGACGCATATCGTGCCGATCATTGCCGATATCGATGCCGGTTTCGGCAATGCGGAAGCCACCTATCTTCTCGCCAAGAAGATGATCGAAGCGGGCGCCTGCGCGCTCCAGATCGAAAACCAGGTGTCGGACGAGAAGCAGTGCGGCCATCAGGATGGCAAGGTCACCGTGCCGCATGAGGATTTCGTCGCCAAGATCCGCGCCTGCCGCTATGCCTTCCTTGAGATGGGCGTCGACAACGGCATCATCGTCGCCCGCACGGACTCGCTGGGCGCCGGTCTCACCAAGCAGATCGCCTTCAGCGCGAAAGAGGGCGATATCGGCGACCAGTACAACGCCTTCCTTGATTGCGAGGAGGTGGCCGAGGGCCAGATCGCCAATGGCGACGTGCTGATCACCCGCGGCGGCAAGGTGATGCGTCCGAAGCGCCTGCGCTCCAACCTCTTCCAGTTCCGCGAAGGCACCGGCGCCGACCGCTGCGTTCTCGATTGTGTCAACGCGCTGGAAAACGGGGCCGACCTCCTGTGGATCGAAACCGAGAAGCCGCATATCGAGCAGATCGCCTCGATGGTGGACCGCATCCGCGAGGTGGTGCCGAATGCCAAGCTGGTCTACAACAATTCGCCGTCCTTCAACTGGACGCTGAATTTCCGCCAGCAGGTGTTCGACGCCTGGCAGGCCGAGGGCCGCGACGTCTCCGTCTATGACCGCACCCGGCTGATGAGCGCCGATTATGACGGCAGTGATCTCGCCAACGAGGCGGATGAGCGCATCCGCACCTTCCAGCGCGACGCGGCGAAGCGCGCGGGCATCTTCCACCACCTGATTACCCTGCCGACCTATCACACGGCAGCGCTCTCCACCGACAATCTCGCCAAGGAATATTTCGGCGAGCAGGGCATGCTCGGCTATGTCGCCAATGTCCAGCGCAAGGAAATCCGCCAGGGTATCGCCTGCGTCAAGCACCAGAACATGTCCGGTTCCGATATCGGCGACGACCACAAGGAATATTTCTCCGGCGAGGCGGCCCTGAAGGCGGGCGGAGTCCACAACACCATGAACCAGTTCGCGGCCTGATCCCCGCCCCAATTCCAGAGGAGACTTGACCATGCAGACCCAGCAGACCACCGAACAGAGCCCCAGCAGCCAGCCGCAGCGTTCCCGCGCCGTCTTCTCGCAGCAGGATTTCGAGTTGATCCGCGTTGCCATCGGCCACTACATGCAGACGCTGGAAGACCGCTCGGAAGCGGTGAAATATTCCAACCTCTATCACCGCCTCGGGCGTATTACCTGACGATATCCGTGAGGGGGAAGAAGGCGGCGCGGAACGGGAGGGTTCCGCGCCGTCTTGCCGTTGAAGGGGTCTATCCGGCCTGCTCCAGCGATTTCAGCAGGGTGCGCTCCGAAAGATCGAGATAGCGGCTCATCTCGTCCGCCGCCTCGGCAAAATGCCCCGCTTCCGCGAGCGCCAGAATGCTGGCGTTCATGTCGACGAAGGGGGCGTGCAGATGCTCCTGATCGTGCAGCAGCCCGAAGGCCAGCCGCAGTTCGGCGGCGATGCGGGTGTAGAATTCGGCAAGCCGGGCGCTGTCGGCCAGATCCACCACGGCGGCATGAAAGGCCATGTTGGCATTGCCGATGCCCGGCCAGTCGGCGCCGCGCCGGGCGCGGTCGGCTTCCTCCACGGCGGCGCGCATCGCCCGGATGGCCGGATGCCCGTTCCATGCCTGCCTGAGCGCTGCGCATTCCAGCATGCGCCGCACGCGGTAGATATCGATGATCGTCGCCATGGTCGGCACGGCGACGAAGACGCCGCGATTGGCCTCGTGGCGCAGCAGCCCATCCTTGGTCAGCAGGCGGAATGCTTCGCGCAGCGAATTGCGCGACACCGCGAAGCGGGCGCTGACGGCCGCCTCCGACAGCCGCTCGCCCGGCATCAGCTCCCCCGAGATCAGCATGGCCCGGATCTCCCGCGCCAGCCGGTCGGCCAGCGGCAATCCTTCCGCGCTTTCGCTCATGACGATCTTCCCTTTTTCCGCATCTGCCTTGGGAATAGCATATGCCGGATGCAATATAGCCGGAAATATGAGAGAACAATATAGATATTTTTGTTGAACAATCTTGACTTTTCCGTGCGCGGCGACATGATCGCGCAAACCCCGAGCATGCGGAAGGCAGCGAAGATGAGCGAACCGGCATTGCGTTTCCTCCCCGTCAATCTGGGAACGATCCTGGTCGAGCTTCCGGGGCTCGATGAAACGCTGGCGCTGTTTTCCTCCCTGCAAGCCGAACCGGTGGCGGGGATCGAGGAGATGATCCCGGCCTCGCGCACGCTGATGATCCGGTTTATTCCCGAAAAGCTGAGCGCTGCGGCATTGGCGGCGGATATCCGCCGCCGCGATCTGTCCGCCCGCGCCGCGCCCTCGGCGCATCTCGTCGAAATCCCGGTGCGCTATGACGGCGAGGATCTGGCCGCCGTCGCGGACCTTACGGGGTTGAGCGCCGGGGAGGTCGTTCGCCGTCATACGGAAAGCGAGTTCACCGTTGCCTTTTGCGGCTTCGCGCCGGGTTTCGGCTATCTCGTCGGCGGCGATCCGGCCTTGCAGGTGCCGCGCCGCCAGAGCCCGCGCACCCGCATTCCGGCGGGATCGGTGGCGCTGGCGGGCATTTTCAGCGGCGTCTATCCGCGCACGAGCCCCGGCGGCTGGCAGATCATCGGCACGACGCCGCTTGCCATGTGGGATGTCCGGCGCGAGCCGGGCGCGCTGTTGCAGCCGGGTTATCGCGTGCGCTTCTTCGATATGGAGCGGGCGCGGGCCAGCTTTTCCATGCCTGCCGCAGCGCCTGCGGCGGCGGAACCGGAGGTGGCGGCGGATGCGCCGCAATTGCGGGTTCTCGCCGCGCCCATGCCCGCGCTGTTTCAGGATCGCGGCCGGTTCGGCCAGACGGGGCAGGGCATCGCCGCCTCCGGGCCGATGGATCGCGGCGCCTTCCATGCCGCAAACCGGCTTGCGGGCAATCCGCCGGGCACCCCCTGCCTCGAACTGACGCTGGGCGGCTTTTGCTTCGAAAGCAATTGCCGCGCGGTGATCGGCCTTGCCGGAGCGCCCTGTTGCGTGACCCTGCGCGATGCCTCGGGCCGGGAGCAGATCCTTGAAAGCGGGCGGCCCATGGCGCTGGAACCGGGCGACCGGGTAACGATCGGCCATCCCGCGCGCGGCATGCGCAGCTATCTGGCCGTGCGCGGCGGCTTTCGCGTGACGCCGGTTCTCGGCAGCGCCGCCACCGATACGCTGGCTGGCGTCGGTCCCGCTCCGGTGACGGCGGGGGCCGCGCTGGCGCTGGCGGGGGACACGGCCGGTCTTGCCAGCGTATCGCCGCAGGAGCCCGCCGCCTTCGAAGCGCCCGCCAGCGGCGAGGTGGTGACGCTCGACGTCGTTCTCGGCCCGCGCACCGGCTGGTGCACGCAACAGGGCGTCGAAACGCTGGCCGGGCAGGAATGGGTGGTAACGCCGCAATCCAACCGGGTGGGCCTGCGCCTTGCGGGCGCGGTGCCGGTGGAGCGGCGCGACAATGCCGAATTGCAAAGCGAAGGCACGGCCTATGGCGCGATCCAGATTCCGCCGAACGGCCAGCCGGTGCTGTTCCTCGCCGATCATCCGCTGACCGGCGGCTATCCCGTCATCGCGACGGTGGCGGAATATCATCTCGATCTCGCAGGCCAGATTCCGGTCCATGCCCGCATCCGTTTCCGGCCGATTGCGCCGTTCAGCGAAATTCCGTGATTGAAGGATCAAGTCCATGAAGAAAGTGCTGATTGCCAATCGCGGCGAAATCGCCGTCCGCATCGTCAGGGCCTGCCGCGATTACGGCCTGCAATCCGTCGCCGCCTATGCCGATCCGGATGCGGAAGCGCTGTTCGCTCGCCTTGCCGACGAGGCTTACGCGCTGGAGGGCGTTCGCCCCGCCGAAACCTATCTCGATATCGAAAAGCTGATTGCGATCGCGCGCCGCGCCGGGGCGGATGCCGTGCATCCCGGCTACGGCTTCCTGTCCGAGCGCGCCGAATTCGCCCGCGCCGCGCAGGAGGCGGGGCTGGTCTGGATCGGGCCGGACCCCGATGTCATCGAGGCGCTGGGCGACAAGGTGGAGGCGCGGCGCATCGCCCAGAGCGTCGGCGCGCCGCTGGTGGCGGGCAGCGACGGCCCGGTCGCCTCGGCGGCGGAGGTGATGGCTTTCGCGGAGCGTCACGGTTTTCCGGTCGCCATCAAGGCCGCGCATGGCGGCGGCGGGCGCGGGCTGAAGGTGGCCTGGGCGATGGAGGAGGTTGCCGATCTCTACGCGTCGGCCGTGCGCGAGGCGACCGCCGCCTTCGGGCGCGGCGAATGCTTCCTCGAACGGTTCCTCGACCGCCCCCGCCATATCGAGGCGCAGGTTCTCGGCGACCGGCATGGTAATGTGGTGGTGGTCGGCACCCGCGATTGCTCGGCGCAGCGCCGCAACCAGAAGCTCATCGAGGAAGCGCCCGCCCCCTTCCTCACGCCCGCGCAGAGGCAGGAAATTCATGCCGCCGCCCGGGCGATTTGCGCGGCGGCAGGCTATAGCGGCGCGGGTACGGTGGAATTCCTGCTCGGCGCCGACGGCACGATTTCCTTCCTCGAAGTCAATACCCGCTTGCAGGTGGAGCATCCGGTGACGGAGGAAACCACCGGCATCGATCTGGTGATCGAGCAGTTCCGCATTGCCGAGGGCCTGCCGCTTTCCCTTTCCGAAACGCCGGAGCCGCGCGGCCACGCCATCGAATTCCGCATCAATGCCGAGGATCCCGGCCGTGGCTTCCTGCCGGTGTCGGGCCGGATCACCGCCTTCGAGCCGCCCTCCGGCCCCGGCGTGCGCCTCGATAGCGGCGTTGACGCGGGCTCCGGCATGCCCGGCATGTTCGACTCGCTGATGGCGAA
>JBDHTA010000082.1:0-17147 GCA_039808465.1 Rhizobiaceae bacterium
GTCTTCCAGTCGGCCGGAATCTTGCCGGTTTCCTTGGCGATGGCGTCGATATCCGCCTCCAGCGCCAGCGTCACCACATCCGCCTCCAGCCCGTCGATCACCGAGCGGGCCTGCTTGCCGGAACCGCCATGCGAGGTCTGGATGGTCAGCGTCTCGCCGGTGTCGGCCTTCCATTTTTCCGCAAAGGCGGCGTTGAAGTCCTTGTAAAGCTCGCGGGTCGGATCGTAGCTGACATTGAGCAATGTCTGGTCCGCAAAGGCGCCCGCCGTCGTGGCAAGCTGGGTTGCGCCAGCAATCAGCGCTGCCGTGATGAGCCGAATAATCGTGGATCGCTTCATTGTTCCACCTCCTTCTTTATGAAGGGAAGTCTAGCAATTCTATAGAATTCAGGAACGCAGAAAGTTTCCCGCTCGCCGGGGCTGCGGGAAATGCCATGCCTTTTGAGGGCCGTTTACGGAATATTTATTGTCGTGACGCCGCTCACCGGGATCACGCGATATTACGGCATTGTTCTAAAAAACGATCATGAAGCTCAACTATTCAGGTGTATAATGAGCCGGATATGCTATTATCGCCATAATCAGGCGTTACTTCAGGAGGGTGGATGCGCTCGCATGCGCATCTGGCGCGGATAAGCGGTTCAGGGCCGGTCCGCATTTCAAAAAGCGAATTGTCATGCTGACGAAAAAAGGGAAATACGGATTGAAGGCGCTGGTGGATCTGGCGCGGCTCAATCCCGGCGAAACGGCCTTCATCACCGACATCGCGACGCGCAACAACATCCCCAAGAAATTCCTCGACGCCATTCTGCTCGAACTGCGCAATGCGGGCGTCCTGCGCTCCAAGAAGGGGCCGGGCGGCGGTTATTCGCTGTCGCGGCCCGCGAGCGAAATCCGCATCGGCCATGTCATCCGCACGCTGGACGGGCCGCTCGCGCCCATCCGCTGCGCCAGCCGCACCGCTTACGAGCCCTGCGACGATTGCGCCGATCCGGAAACCTGCACCGTGCGCCGCTCCATGGCGGATGTGCGCGACGCCATTGCCTCCATCCTCGACAATATGACGCTGGAGCAATTCATGCGCCGGGAAAACGAGATGCCCGATATTGCCGGGGATCTGCCGCAGCACACGGCGCAAACGGCCTGACATTTTCCTTTCGGGGCCTTTCCACGCCTCACGCGGGGGCCTTTGCCCTTGCAACCCTGTCTCCGTGGCTCGATATAAGGGAAGCACTTATATCAAGGCTCGCTGCCGGCCAGCGACGCAGGACAGGAGCGCTTCGCCATGGCGACCGAGGCTGACGAGACGCGGGAAAAGCGCGTATTTCCCTTCGACAATTCCTATGCGCGGCTGCCCGCGCCGTTCCAGCTTCCGCAGCAGCCCGCCCGGGTTTCCGCGCCGGTGCTGATCAAGGTGAACCGGCCGCTGGCGGATGAGCTTGGGCTCGACCTTTCGGATGTGTCCGAGGCGCGGCTGGCGGCGCTGTTTTCCGGCATGGAAACCGCCGAGGGCGCGGAGCCGCTGGCCATGGCCTATGCCGGGCACCAGTTCGGCCAGTTCGTGCCGCAGCTCGGCGACGGGCGGGCGATCCTGCTCGGCGAGGTGATCGGCCGCGATGGCAAGCGCTACGACATCCAGTTGAAGGGCGGCGGCCCGACGCCGTTTTCCCGGCGCGGCGACGGGCGGGCGGCACTTGGGCCGGTGCTGCGCGAATATATCGTCAGCGAGGCGATGGCGGCGCTCGGCGTGCCGACGACGCGGGCGCTGGCGGCGGTCCTGACCGGCGATCCCGTCTATCGCGAGACCATCCTGCCCGGCGCGATCTTCACCCGCGTCGCCGCCAGCCATATCCGCGTCGGCACCTTCCAGTATTTCGCCGCGCGCGGCGATGTCGAGGCGCTGCGGCGGCTGGCCGATTACGTCATCGCCCGCCATTACCCCGATCTCGCGGGCGGGGAGAAGCCCTATCTCGCCTTGTTGCAGGCTATCGTCGAACGACAGGCGGCGCTGATTGCGCAATGGATGGGCATAGGCTTCATTCATGGCGTGATGAACACCGACAACATGACGGTATCGGGCGAAACCATCGATTTCGGCCCCTGCGCCTTCATGGATACCTATGATCCGGCCAAGGTCTTCAGCTCCATCGATCATTCCGGCCGCTATGCCTATCGCAACCAGCCCGCCGTCGGGCAATGGAACCTGGCGCGGCTGGCCGAGGCGATGCTGCCGATCCTCGACAGCGATATCGACGCCGCAGTCGAGGCCGCCAATGCGGCGGTGATCGGCTTCGCGCCGCTCTATCAGGCGCAATGGCTGATGCGGATGCGGGCGAAGCTCGGTCTGGCTGGCGAGGAAGACGGGGACCGGGCGCTGATCGAAGGCTTTCTCGATGCGATGTACCGGGGCGAGGCGGATTTTACCCTGAGCTTCCGGGCGCTCTGCGATGCCGCAGAGGAGGGCGTGGACGATGCCGCGCGCGCCTGCTTTGCCGATTCCGCCGCCTTCGACGCATGGGCCCCGGACTGGCGGGCGCGGCTTGCCCGCGATCCGCAAAGCCCGCAGGAGCGGGCGGCGGCGATGCGGCGCGTCAATCCTTACGTCATTCCCCGCAATCACCGCATCGAGCAGGCGATCGCGAGTGCGGCGGGCAATGGCGACTTTACGCCTTTCGAGCGGCTGAATGCGGCGCTGGCGCAGCCTTATGAGACCCGGCCGGACTTCGAGGACTATACGCTGCCGCCGGGAGTCGATGAGCGGGTGCTGCGCACCTTCTGCGGAACATAAATAAAAACGGAGCGGCCTGGCCGCTCCGTTTTGCTTCAAGCAACTGCCGCGCAGACGGCTTACTTGTTCAGGGTGTCCTTGACGGCCTTGGCGGGCGTGAAGGCAAGCTTGGTCGCAGCCGCGATGGTGACCTTGTCACCGGTCGAGGGGTTGCGGCCTTCGCGTTCGGGCGTGGTCTTGACCTTGAACTTGCCGAAGCCTGCGATCGAGGTTTCCGCGCCGGAAGCGGCCGCATCGACGATCGCCTTGAAGACGGATTCGACGATACCCTTGGCCTGAACCTTGGTCAGCCCGTTGTCGGCGGCGATCTTGTCGGCAATTTCGTTCGTGGTGGTCATTTCTGCGATTCCTTGTATTGTTGCTGAGCCGTCTTGCCAGCCGATTGCGTAAAAGTCATGGGGCCTGATCAGGCATTTCCAGATATTTTCAGCCTATCCACAGCCGAAATGCCTGAAAACCGGCCCTTGACAGGGGTTTTGAACCGGTGGAGGGAAACCGCAACGCAATTCGGAGGCAGGCAGACATGGCCGAACAGGACGAGCGCATCATCCATCTGGAGGAACTTGCGGCCCATCAGGGCCGCGTGATCGAGGAGCTTTCGGAGCAACTGGCCGAGCAATGGAAGCTTGTCGAGCAGGTGCGCGCCAAGCTCGACCGGCTGACCGAGCGCTTTCTGTCCTTGGAGGAGCAATCGCTGGACGCCCCGCCCGTCACCCGGCCGCCGCATTACTGAGCGTGCTGGGTTTACAGCATGTCGCGCAAAAGTGTGTGCGCGTTTTGCGATAACGACATGCGAGAAAACAAACAGCTAAAGCGCAAGGAGCGAATCTGAAAGATCGCGACGCGCTTTAGCAGATCAGGATTGCCCTGAAGTCGTTGACATTGGTGCCGGTCGGGCCGGGTGAAAACAGGTCGCCCGCGCAGGAAAACCCGGTCCAGGCGTCGTGACCGGCCAGCAGCAGGCGCGGATCGCCGCCCCGGGCGCGGATGCGCGACACGGTGGCGCCATCGGCGAAGGCCCCGGCATTGCTTTCCGAACCGTCGATGCCGTCCGTATCCGCCGCCAGCGCGTGAATGTTTTCGATGCCGTCGATATCCAGCGCGAAGGAGAGCAGGAACTCGCTGTTGCGCCCGCCCTTGCCGTAACGATCGGCAATCGTCACGGTGGTTTCGCCGCCGGAGAGAATGACGACAGGCTTGGCGAAGGGGCGGTTGCGGCTTTCCACCTCGCGGGCGATGGCGGCGTGCATGCGCCCGATATCCTTCGCCTCGCCCTCGATGGCATCCGACAGGATGACGGCGCCGATCCCGGCTTTTTGCGCTTCGGCGGCGGCGGCTTCCAGCGAAACCCGCGCCGAGGCGATGACCTTCGTTTCGTTGCGGGCGAAGGCGGGGTGATCGGGAAGGGGCGCGGCCGCGTCCTGCGTGCGCAGATGCGCCATCACCGCATCGGGCAGGCGCATGCGGTATTCCTCGACGATGGCGAGCGCCTCCGCCGCCGCCGAGCGATCCGGCACCGTCGGGCCGGAGGCGACGAAGGCGGGGTCGTCGCCCGGCACGTCCGAGACGATCAGGCTGACGACCCGCGCGGGAGCCGCCGCCAGCGCCAGCCGCCCGCCCTTGATGCGCGACACATGCTTGCGCACCACGTTCATCGCCGAAATCGGCGCGCCGGAGGCAAGCAGCGCCCGGTTGACGGCAATCTCGTCTTCCAGAGCAAGCCCGCGTGGCGGGGCGGGCAGCAGCGCTGAGCCGCCGCCCGATATCAGCGCGACGACCAGATCGTCTGCGCTCAGCCCCCGCACCTGTTCGAGCAGGGCCTGCGCCCCGGCAATGCCAGCCTGATCCGGCACCGGATGCGCGGCCTGAAGCACGCGGATATGTTCGCATGCCGCGACCGGCCCATGCCGCGCCACCACGGTTCCTTCCAGCGCGCCGTCCCAGCAGGTTTCGAACGCCGCCGCCATCTGGCTCGCCGCCTTGCCAGCGCCGATGACCACGGTGCGGCCCTTCGGTCTTTCCGGCAGATGCGCGCGGATCGCCGCCAGCGGATCGGCGGCGGAGACGGAGCGCTCGAACAGCGCGGTCAGGAAGGGCCGGGGGGCGATGCCGCTCATTGTATGTCTCCGGTTCAGCGGATGTCTGCGCGGGCGCGGGGCCGCGTGTCGTTACGCTCGTGCTCGAAGATGGCGGACGGCAGCGGAGCGCGCTCGCGGATGATATCCGAGCCCTTTTCGCCGATCATGATCGTCGGCGCATTGGTGTTGCAGGAGGGCACGCGGGGCATCACGGAGCTATCGCAGACGCGCAGGCCTTCCAGCCCGCGCACCTTCAGGTCCAGCCCGACGACGGCCATGGCGTCCGTGCCCATCTTGCAGGTGCCGACCGGGTGGTGATCGGTCTTGGCGTTGGCGCAGCCATATTCGAACAGATCCTCGTCCGTCACCGCCTTGGGGCCGGGCAGGCGCTCGGCCAGCACATAGGGCTTCAAGGCCGCCTGTTGCATGATCTCGCGGGCGATCTTCAGCCCCTCGATGGACATCCTGCGGTCATGCGGGTCTTCCCAGTAATTCGGGTCGATCAGCGGCGCGGCGGCGGGATCGGCGCTGGAAAGCCGCACCGTGCCGCGTGAGCGCGGATGCAGATAGGCGGAATTCAGCGTCACTCCGGCATTCCTCAGTTTCTCGACACCTGCCTCGATACCCGAGCCGAGGCCGAGATGGAACTGGATATCGGGCGAGCGGGCTTGCGGGTCCGCATACCAGAAGCCGCCGGTCTCGAACAGCGACGAGGCGACCGGTCCGGAACGGAACAACACATATTGCAGCCCGGCCCACAGCGTGCGGTGCAGCTTCGCCACGCCGTCATAGGTGTGATCGCCGGTGCATTCGCAGATGACGAAGAGATCGAGATGATCCTGCATGTTGGAACCGACGCCCGGCAGGTCGTGCAGCGGTTTGACGCCCACCGAAGACAGGTGATCGGCGGGGCCGATGCCGGATTGCAGCAGCAGCTTCGGCGAGCCGATGGCGCCCGAGGACACCAGCACCTCACGTCCGGCGCGGATGATCTCGCTGCCGCTGCCGGTCACCACCTCGACACCGACGGCGCGGCTGCCCTCCAGCACGATTCGGGCAACGCGCGCGCCGGTGCGGATCGTCAGGTTTTTCCGGTCCCTGATCGGCGAGAGATAGCCGAGCGAGGCGGAGGAGCGGCGGCGGTTTTTCTGCGTGAGCTGGTAGAAGCCGACGCCCGCCTGCCGCCTGCCGTTGAAATCGTGATTATAGGGAATGCCGAGTTCCTGACCGGCGCGGATATAGGCGTCGCAGATCGGCAGGGCCGAAACCGGCATGGAGACGCCGAGCGGCCCGCCATAGGCATGGTAATCGTCGGCGAAGCGCTGGTTATCCTCGGCGCGCTTGAAATAGGGCAGCACGGAACGGTAATCCCAGCCCTCGCAGCCATCTTCGCTTGCCCAGAGATCGTAATCGGCGGCATTGCCGCGTGTGTAAAGCTGGGCGTTGATGGAGGAGCCGCCGCCGATCACCTTGGCCTGCGTGTAGCGCAGCACCCGGCCTTTCATGTGCTTCTGCGGCACGGTTTCCCAGCCCCAGCTCGCCACGCCCTTGGTCATCCTGGCGAAACCGGCGGGCATGTGGAACAGTGGATTCCAGTCGCCGCCGCCCGCCTCGATCAGCAGAACCTTGACCGAGGGATCTTCCGTGAGGCGGTGCGCCAGCACGCATCCGGCGGGGCCTGCTCCCGTGATGATGTAATCGTAGCTCATGCCGTCTTCCTTGAAATATCCCGCCTACAGCCTGCCGATCGACAGCCCGCCATCGGCATCGATGACCGAGCCGGTGGCGAAAGCGAACTGGCCCCCCGCCAGCCCGGCGCAGATGCCGCCGATATCGGCGGGCTCGCCCCAGCGCTTCATCGGCACAAGGCCTTCGCCGATCAGCCGCTCGTATCTGTCTGCCACGCCCGCCGTCATATCCGTGCGGATGATGCCGGGGCGCAGTTCGAAAACCCCAATGCCATGCCCCGCCAGCCGCAGCGCCAGCCCCTGCACGAAGGCGGAAAGGCCGGATTTGCTGATGCAGTAATCCAGCCGCTCCGGCGAGGTGAGCGCGGCCGAAACCGAGGTGATGGTGATGATCGAGCGGTAAGCCTGCGCCGGTTCCCGCGCCAGCATCGCCCGCAGCACCGCCTGCGTGAAGAACACCGTGCCGCGCAGGTTGGTGGCGAGGATGCGGTCGTAATTTTCCGGCGTGAGATCGAGGAAATCGCCCCGCGCCACCGAGCCCATGCCCGCATTGTTGACTAGGCAATCGATGCGGCCGAAACGCTCCATGATCGCGGCGACGGCGCGGCCATGGGTTTCGAGATCGGCCAGATCCGACTGCGTGTAGAACGCCTCGGCGCCGAACGCCCGGATTTCCTCCAGCGCCGGATCGGCGATGCCGCCCGCATCCAGCCCGGTCAGCGCGATATCGAAGCCGGAGGCGGCGAGCGCTTTTGCGATGCCGAGCCCGATGCCGCGGCTGCCGCCCGTGACGATGGCGAGAGGTTTGCCCATGGCTCCAGTCCCTCAGGCGATGCGGGCTTGCGATTGCGGATCGAAGAACACGGCCTTGTCGAGATTGAAGGCGAGGCGGGCGCGTTCGCCGGGCGCGATGCGGGCATCGGCGCGCAACCGCGCCACCACTTCCTTGCCGCCGAGCTTGGTCACCGCGAAGGTATCGGAGCCCGCCGGTTCCACCACGTCGATCAGGCATTCGCCCTCGGCCAAGGTGCGGGCGTTGCGGTCGGCGCCGTCGGGATCGGTCAGCGCTTCCGGGCGGATGCCGAAGATCACGTCCTTGCCGCCATAGGCAGAGAGGCTGCCCGGCGCGTTGGGCACGGAAAGCACCAGCGGCTCGGCCTGAGGGCGGGCGAGCGAGACGGCAAGGCCGGAGCCGTTGTTCTCCACCCTGCCGGTCAGCAGGTTCATGGCGGGCGAGCCCATGAAATCGGCCACGAACATATTGGCCGGATTGTTGTAGATTTCGGCGGGCGAGCCGAACTGCTGCAACACGCCGCCCTTCAAGACCGCGATCTTTGTCGCCAGTGTCATCGCCTCGATCTGGTCGTGCGTGACGTAGACGATGGTGGTCTTCATGCGGTGATGCAGGCGCTTGATCTCGGTGCGCATGTCGACGCGCAGCTTGGCGTCGAGGTTCGACAGCGGTTCGTCGAACAGGAACAACTTGGGATCGCGCACCAGCGCCCGGCCCATGGCGACGCGCTGGCGCTGGCCGCCGGAAAGCTGGCCCGGCTTGCGGTCGAGCAGATGGCCGATCTGGAGCATATCGGCGACTTGCTTGATGGCCTTGTCGCGCTCGGCTTTCGGCACGCCGCGGATTTCCATGCCGAAGGCGATGTTTCCGGCCACCGTCATGTTCGGATAAAGCGCGTAGGACTGGAACACCATGGCGATATCGCGCTGCGAGGGCGGCAGGCCCGCGACGTTGCGGCCGTCGATATCGATCTCGCCGGAGGTGATCGGCTCCAGCCCGGCAATGCAGTTCAGCAGCGTGGACTTGCCGCAGCCGGAGGGGCCGACCAGCACCAGAAAGCCGCCTTCCTCGATTTCGATATTGATATCCTTGAGGATTTCCAGCGCGCCGTAGGACTTGCGCAAGTTCTTGATCTGGAGAAACGACATATTCGTGGAAGACATGGGACATTATCCTTTCACGGCGCCGGACATCAGGCCGCGCACGAAATAGCGGCCGGAAACGATGTAGACGATCAGCGTTGGCAGGGCGGCGAGGATCGCGCCCGCGAAGTGGACATTGTATTCCTTGACCCCGGTGGAGGAGGAAACGAGGTTGTTCAGCGCCACCGTCATCGGCGTCGTCGACGCGCCCGAGAAGGATGCGCCGAACAGGAAGTCGTTCCAGATATTGGTGAACTGCCAGATGACGGAGACGACGATGATCGGCCCGGAGGAGGGCAGCAGGATGCGGTAGAAGATCTGGAAGAAGCTCGCGCCGTCGATCTGCGCCGCCCGCACCAGTTCGGTCGGAAAGTTTTCGTAATAATTGCGGAAATACAGCGTGGTGAAGCCGATGCCATAGACGAAATGCACGAGGATCAAGCCCCAAAGCGAACCGGCGAGCCCCAGCATGCCGAGAATGCGCGCCATCGGGATCAGCACGATCTGGAAGGGAATGAAGCAGGACAGCAGCAGCATGCCGAAGAAGACGTTGGCGCCGCGAAACTGCCACTTGGTCAGCACATAGCCGTTCAGCGCGCCGACGATGGTGGAGATCACCACGGCCGGAATGACCATCAGGATCGAATTCAGGAAGAAGGGCTTCAGGCCGGTCGGCTGCACGCCGATCTGCGCCGTCGACCATGCCGAGATCCATGGCTCGATGGTCCATTGCCGGGGCAGGTTCAGCATGCCGCCCTGGCGGATTTCCTCCAGCGGCTTGAAGGAGTTGACCAGCATCACATAGAGCGGCAGCAGGTAATAGACCGCAAAGAGGATCAGCGCCGCATAGATCAATGCGCGGGTGAGGCGGCCATGCGAGATGATGTTGTCCGGGTTCGAAGCGCTCATCGGCCTTTGCCTCCACGGATTTCGGAATAGAGATAGGGCACGATGATCGAGAAGATCATCGCCAGCATGATGATGGCCGAGGATGCGCCGATGCCCATCTGGTTGCGGGTGAAGGTGTAGGAATACATGAAGGTGGCGGGCAGCTCGGTCGCCTGTCCCGGCCCGCCGCCTGTCAGGGCGACCACGAGGTCGTAGGCCTTGATGGCGAGGTGGGCGAGCACGACGAAGGCCGAGAGAAACACCGGGCGCATCAGGGGAATGATGATGCGGCGATAGACCGTCATGGTGCTGGCGCCGTCGATCTGCGCGGCCTTGATGATCTCGTTGTCGACGCCGCGAAGCCCGGCGAGGAACATCGCCATCACGAAGCCGGAGGATTGCCAGACGGCGGCGATGACGACGCAATAGATCGCGTAATTGCGGTCCTTTATCCAGTTGAAGGAGAAGCTTTCCCAGCCCCAGAGATGCATGGTGTTCTCAAGGCCGATACCGGGATCGAGGAACCATTTCCACGCCGTGCCGGTGACGATGAAGGAGAGCGCCATCGGATAGAGATAGATCGGCCGCAGCAGCCCTTCGGCGCGGATCTTCTGGTCGAGCAGGATCGCCAGGAACAGGCCGAGCACCGAGCAGATGATGATGTAGAGCGAGGCGAAGATCGCCAGATTGCTGATCGCCCGCCACCAGTGCGGCAGCGCCCAGAGCTTCTGATAGTTGATCAGCCCGGCGAAATTGTAGGAGGGCAGCATCTTGCTGTCCGTCAGCGACAGGTAGCCGGTATAGGCGATGAAGCCGTAAACGAAAATCACTATGACGACGAAGCTCGGCGCCAGAACCAGCTTGGGCAGGATATCCTGCAATCGGCTTCGGCTATCCATGGTCGTTACCACCATTTTTGTGTGTTTGTCGGCGGCGAGACGCCCCTCATCCGTTGGAGAGCAGGGCAATCGCACGCATATGGGCAAAACCCCTCCCCAACCCCTCCCCACAAGGGGGAGGGACTTGAACTGCCGCTCCCTCGGCGTTCAATCATCGAGGGAGGGAGCAAGCCTCCAGCTTTCTCCCCCTTGTGGGGGAGATACCAGCAGGCAGAGGGGGTCTTCGAAGCGTTTGCCCTGCCGCACCCGGCGGCGAGGGCATCGCCGTTGCTTACTTCGCGGCCTCGACGGCTGCGGCCAGTTCCTTCACGGCTTCTTCCGAAGACAGCTCGCCATTGAACTGCCGGGTCACGACGTCATAGATGGCGTTCTTGACGGCGGCCGGATTGGCGTGGCCGTGGGCCATGGAGCCCATCAGCGTGCCGTTGCTGTTGGCTTCGGCCAGATCCTTGATCGCCTTCTTGCCGCAGGCGTCGAAATCCGTATCCGGAACGTCGGTGCGGGCAGGCGCCGAGCCCTTGACCACGTTGAAGGCCGACTGGAAGACCGGGCTTTCGATGGCGCTCGCCATGGCAAGCTGCGCGGGCACCTTGTCATCCGCTACCTTGAACATCGCGAACTGGTCGGAGTTGAAGGTGACGGAGCCTTGCGTGCCGGGGAAGCGCATGCAGACGAAATCCTTGCCCGGCTCCTTCTTGGCCTTGATGAACTCGCCCTTGGCCCAGTCGCCCATGAATTGCAGCCCGGCCTTGCCTTCGATGACCATGCCGGAAGCGAGGTTCCAGTCGCGGCCGGAGAAGTTGTCGTCGACATAGGAGCGCAGTTTCGTCATGCGGTCGAAGGCTTCCTTCATCTGGTCGCTGCCGAGCGTTTTGGAATCGAGGTCGATGAAGGCCTTCTTGTAGAAATCATTGCCGAGCGACAGCACCACGGCGTCGAAGATCGTCGCATCCTGCCAGGGCTGGCCGCCATGGGCGACCGGGGTGATGCCCTGTTCCTTGAACTTGTCGAGCAGAGCGACCAGCTCATCCCAGTTCGCGGGCTCCTTGCCGCCAGCCTTGTCGAGCGCTTCCTTGTTGATCCACATCCAGTTGGTGGAGTGGACGTTCACGGGCGCGGCGATCCAGTGGCCGTCATATTTGGAGAATTTCTGAAGCGCGTCCGGGATCACCTTGTCCCAGCCTTCCTTGCCAGCGATCTCATCGAGATTGCCGAGCGCGCCTTCCTTGGCCCAGTCGAGAATGTCGAAGCCGAGCATCTGCACGGCAGTCGGCGCATTGCCTGCGGTAACGCGGGCGCGCAGCACGGTCATGGCCTCGGTGCCGCCGCCGCCCGCGACGGGCATGTCGGTCCAGGAAATGCCCTTGGATTCGAGATCCTTCTTCAGAACGTCGAGCGCGGCCGCTTCGCCGCCAGACGTCCACCAGTGCAGCACCTCGACATTTTCCGCGGCCTGCGCGGCGCCCGCCAGCATGGCCAGACCAAGAGCCGTCGTCGTCAACAACTTGCGCATCGTTTTCCTCCCGTTTGCAAGTTCATGGAAGCGGGAAAAGCCCCGCCAAATTCTTCCCGCCCTCCATACCCGGCGGGAGCCGGTTTCAAACCGATAGCGATTTAAAACGTTATAAATCCATTCAAGTCAAGCATTCTGAGCTTTTCCGCCCTCTTACGAGGCGATTTTGCCGGTGAATTGCCGGAAAATCGCGTGATCCGCTGTCTGTTTTCGCTGTGCACACGGCAGGATTTAAAACGTTTGCACTGCACGATTGAACTGTATGCACCATCAGGCTAATGTCTGCGCCCAGCCTGACGGAAAGACGCACCGACCCGTGTCCAGCAAGACCAGAACCAGCACCCGCCCGACGCTCAAGACCATCGCCGATCTCACCGGCCTTGCGGTGACGACGGTGTCGCGCGCGCTCGGCAACGCGCCGCAGATTTCGCTGGAAACGCGAGAGCGTGTTCACCGCGTCGCCGCCGAAATCGGCTATTCGCCGGACCGGGCGGCGCAGCGCCTGAAAACCGGCCGCACCAATGTCATCGCCGTGCTTTTGGAGCCGCATGAGGAAATCCTCGGCTACGGCACCTCGCTGATGGCGGGGCTGGCGCGGGCGTTGCAGGGCACTGCCTATCACCTCATCGTCATGCCGAACTTCCTGCATGGCAGCAATATCGCCGCCGTCGACTACATCATGCGCAACGGCATGGCCGACGGCCTCATCATGTCGCGCACCGAGCCGCTCGATCCGCGCGTCAAGCTGCTGCTGGAAAACGATTTTCCCTTCGTCACCCACGGGCGTACCGAGCTTTCCAGCGCCCACCCTTACGTGGATTACGACAATTTCACCTTCACCTATGCCGCCACCAAACGGCTGCTCGCCAAGGGGCGGCGCAAACCGGCGCTGATTTCCGGCCCCTCGCAATACACCTTCGCGGGCCATATCCTGCACGGCTTCATGACGGCGGTGCGGGAAGCGGGCTGCGCCTTCGAGATCATCTCCGATATCGACCTCGACACTCCCGCAGGCGAAATCCGCGACCGCATCGCCCGGCGCAACCGCGAGCCGGATGCGCCCGACGCCTATGTCTGCGGCGGCGAGGTCGGCGCGCTCGCCACCATCACCGGCATGAGCGATTGCGGTCTGACGCTCGGGCTGGAATACGATGTCGTCGCCAAGCAGACGTCCAGCCTGCTCTCCGCCATCCAGCCGAAGGTGGAAAGCATCTACGAGGATCTGATCGACACCGGCAGCCGCATGGGCGATATCCTGCTGAAACGCATCGGCGGCGAAACCGATATGCGGGCGCTGCAATTGCTGCTGTGTCCGGCGGAGCCTTTCGCGAAAAAGCAATAAAGCATTTCCAGGAAAAGTGGTTGCCGGTTTTCCGTCCGGAAATGCGGCAGAATAGAAAGTGAAAGCGGTTCTGCCGCGTTTGCTTCCGTTCGTCATGGCCGCCTCCTTTCTTAGTTGCGGTTTACTCAGCGCGGCATCCACCAGCCGCTGCGCGCGCCGATATGCATGTTGAGCGTCTTGATTTCGGTGTAATCCTCTACCGCATGGCGGCCGAGTTCGCGGCCGAGGCCGGACTGCTTGTAGCCGCCGAAGGGCAGTTCGGATGCGCCGTCCATGAAGGTGTTCATCCACACCGTTCCGGCCCGCACCTTGCGGCCGATGCTGAGGCAAGTGTCGAAATCGCGGCTCCAGACCCCGGCGGAAAGGCCGTAATCCACGGCGTTGGCAATCGAGATCGCCTCGTCCAGCGTGTCGAATTCCAGCACCGAGAGTACGGGCCCGAACACTTCCTCGCGGGCGACAGCCATATCCGGCGTCACGCCGGACAGGATGGTCGGGGCCATGAACTGCCCCATGCCGAAATCGAGCGCGCCGCCGCCATGGGCGATGTCCGCGCCGCTGCCCGCCGCGCCCTCGACATAGCCGGTGATCTTGTCGAGATGCTGCGGCGTGATGATCGCGCCGACCTGCGTGGAAGGATCGAGCGGATCGCCGACCTTCACCTTTTTCGACAATTCGCTGACGCGGGCGATCACATCCCGGGCAATGCTTCTGTGCAGGATCAGGCGCGATCCGGCGTTGCAGCATTCGCCCGCATTGAAGTATGCGCCGAAGACGGCGGCATCCACGAAGGCATCGAGATCGCAATCGGGGAAGACGATCTGCGGGTTCTTGCCGCCGAGTTCCAGCGACACTTTTTTCAGCGTCATCGCCGCATTGGCCATGGTCAGCTTACCGACGCCGGTGGAGCCGGTGAAGGATACCATGTCGAGATCGGGATGGCTGGTCAGCACCGGGCCGATTTCCGCGCCGGTGCCGACGATGATGTTGACCACGCCTTCCGGCACGCCCGCTTCGGCGAGGATTTCGCCAAGCACCAGCGTCGAGCCGGAGGTGAGTTCGGAGGGTTTGACGACCGCCGTGCAGCCGGCCGCCAGCGCGAAGGGCAGCTTTTGCCCGACGATCAGGAAGGGAAAATTCCACGGCGTAATAATCGAGACAACGCCGATCGCCTCGCGCAGCACCACGCCCAGCGTGCCGTCGCCCAGCGTATTGTAGCTTTCGCCATGCAGATCGCGGGCCAATGCCGCCGCATAGCGCCAGATATCGACCGAGCCGGCGATTTCGCCGCGCACCTGCGAAATCGGCTTGCCCGCCTCGATGGCGTCGAGAAAGGCCAGTTCCTCGGCCCGTTCGGCGATCAGGTCGGCCGCTTTCAGCAGGATGCGCGAACGCTCCGATGCCGTCATGCGCGGCCATGGCCCATCGTCGAACGCCTTGCGGGCGGCGGCGATGGCGCGCTCGGCATCCACTTTCGTCGCGGCCTGATAGCGGCTGACGGTGACGCCGTGGCTCGGCGCGATGCGTTCGATCACCCGGCCTTCCTCGCCCTTGGTCCAGCCGGAGCCGATCAGCATCGAGAATTCGCGCAGCTTCAGCCCGGCATTGGCCTGCGGGCGGATTTCAATCGTCATTACCATTCTCCCTTGAACTGCGCGGCCCGCTTTTCCGAGAACGCCGAAACCCCTTCCTTCAGGTCGCCGGTCTTGGCGACGAGGATGGAGCCGAGCGTTTCGACGGCCGAGCCGTTGTCCTCGCCGTTGGCGACGGCGAGCATGAGTTTCGAAATCTCCAGCGCCGCCGGGCCGCGTTCGGCCACGCGGGCTGCGTAATCCTTGGCGGCCTGCATCACGGTTCCGGTCTCGGCCACCCGGTCGACCAGCCCATGCGACAGGGCTTCCGCAGCGGAAAACATCTCGCCGCCCAGCACCATGCGGCGCACGATCTGCGCCCCGAAGCGGCGTACCAGCCGCTGCGTGCCCGACCAGCCCGGCACCATGCCGAGCGATGTCTCCGGCAAGCCGATCTTGATCTGGCTTTCGGCGATGCGGATATCGGCGGCACCCGCCAGCTCCAGCCCGCCGCCCAGCGCATGGCCGTTCATCGCGGCGATCAGCGGCATGCGCAGCGTCGCCAGCCGCTCGAACACCCGGTGGCCGAAGCGCACCCATTGATGGCCGAACTCGTTGGCGCTCATCGCCCCCCATGCCTTGATGTCGCCGCCCGCCGAAAAGCCCTTGCCTTCGCCGGTCAGGATTGCCACGCGCACGCCCGCCTCGGTTTCCACCGTGTCGCAGGCGGCCAGCAGCGATTTCAGCATGTCGAGATCGAAGGCATTCAGCTTTTCCGGCCGCGAGACGGTCATCACCGCCACAGCACCCTCGATCTCGACGCGAACGCCTTTCTCAGCCATGGCTTGCCTCCCGGGTTTTCTGCGGCAGGTCGAGATGGAAGGGCGCGTCGCGGAAGAGGGCGGCGTCCATCACCTTCAGATCCGGCGAGACGATCAGCGGAAATTCCGCCTGATCGAGCACCTGCGTCTGCAAATCGACACCGGGCGCGATTTCGGTCAGCACGATGCCCTCGGGTGTTAGCTTCAGCACGGCGCGCTCGGTGACATAGGTAATATCCTGCCCCTGCGCGATGGCGCGGCGGCCGGAGAAGGTGACGTGCTCGACCTCGTTGACCAGCTTCTTCAGCTTGCCTTCCTTTTCGATCACCAGCCTGTCGCCCTCGATGGCGAGTTTCGCCCCGGCATTGAACATGCCGGAAAAGACGATCTTCCTTGCCCGCGCCGTGATATCGACGAAGCCGCCCGCGCCCGCCGTCACATGTGGACGGAAGGAAAGCTTCGAGACGTTCACCGAGCCGTCGCGGCCGATTTCGAGGAAGGAGAGCAGCGAAGCATCGAAGCCGCCGCCCTGAAAATAGGTGAACTGATAGGGCGAGGGCATATAGGCATCGGCATTCGAGGCGCAGCCGAAGGCGAAATCGAGCAGCGGCACGCCGCCGACCGCGCCCTGCTCGATCACCCAGGTCACCGCGCCATGCTGGCCTTCTTCCAGCAGGATGCGCGGCACATTGGCCGAAATGCCGAAGCCGAGATTGACGCAGGAACCGGCCTGCAATTCCTGCGCGACGCGGCGGGCGATGACCTTCTGGATATTGAATTCCGGCACGCGGAACGTTTCCAGCGGGCGGAAGATTTCGCCTGAAATCGCGGGATCATAGAGCGTCTGCGTCGTCTGCTTCTGTTCGGGATCGACCACGATGTAATCGACCAGCATGCCGGGCACGCGCACATCATGCGGTTTCAGCGAACCCTGCTTGGTGATGCGCTTCACCTGCGCGATGACGATGCCGCCATTGTTGCGCGCCGCCAGCGCCTGATCCAGCCCGCCGAGATAGGCGCCTTCATGCTCATAGGTGAGGTTGCCACGCTCATCCGCCGTCGTGGCGCGGATGATGGCGACCTGCGGGACGATGGAGCGGAAATAGAGATATTCGTCGCCATCGAAGGTGATCTTCTCGACCACCGGCTCGGCCTTTGCCGCCTCGTTCATGGCGCAGCCCTGCCGGTCGGGATCGACAAAGGTATCCAGCCCGACCTTGGTGATGACGCCGGGGCGCTTGGCGGCGGCTTCGCGATGCATGTCGAACATCACGCCGGAGGGGATGTTGTAGGCCGGAATCGCGTTGCCGGTAATCATCTGCCAGATCAGCGGCGGTTCGGCAGTGGAGGGGCCGGACGGGTAGGAGCCGCCGATGATCTTCTTCAGCAGACCCTTTTTCGCGATGTAATCGACGCCCTTGATGCCGCTCATGTCACCGGCGGCGATCGGGTGCAGCGTCGTGATGTCTCGCGGATGGCCGGTCGCCTCGAAACGCTCGCCGATGGCTTTCAGCATCAGATCCGGGCAGCCGAGGCCGCTGGAGGAGGAAACGGAAACCACGGCGCCATCGGGAATGAGGGCGGAGGCTTCGGAAAGGGAAATATGCTTGCTCATGGGTCTCAAA
>JBDHTA010000083.1:0-16970 GCA_039808465.1 Rhizobiaceae bacterium
CGATGACGCCGATGATGTTGGAAATCTGCTGCGAGCTTTCCTCGATCTTGCGCATCGCTTCCTCCGCATGGGAAACCACCTTGGCGGATTCCGCAGCCGAGCGGTTGGCGCGGCCAGCCACGTCCCTGGCCTCCTCGGTGCGCCTGGAAGAGTTGGTGACGTTGACGGTGATCTCGTCGAGCGCCGCCGCCGTTTCCTCGAGCGAGGCGGCCTGCTGTTCGGTGCGTCTGGACAGGTCGTCGGTGCCGGAAGCGATTTCGCGAGTGCCGGTGTCGAGCGTCGAGATCGAGCCGGAAATTTCGGTCAGCGCCGTGCCAAGCTGGATGACGGAGCGGTTGAAATCGTGGCGCAGCGCCTCGAAATCCTGCGCGAAGGCTTCGTTGAGCTGGAAGGCGAGATCGCCGCCCGCAAGGCGGTTGAGGCCCGCCGCAAGGCCGGAGGTGGCGACGCGCAGCCGTTCGGCCGCCGCCGCCTCCGCCTTTTGCTGCATGGCGGCGCGTTCGGCTTCGGCGCGTTCACGGTTTTCCACCGCCTCCTGCTCCAGCCGCCGGTTGGCGATGGCGCCCTGGCGAAAGACTTCCAGCGCCTTGCCCATGTCGCCGATCTCGTCATTGTTCTTCGCAAGGCCGATCTCGTTGTCGAGATGGCCATCGGCCACCTCGGCCATCGAACACCGAAGCCTTTCCATGCCGCCGATGATGCGCCTGAAGGTGATGAAGCCGACAACCACAAGCATCAGGGCGAGCATCGACATGGCCACGGTGATCAGCGTCCAATAGAAGGACGCCCGCACATTCGCCTCGTCGACGGCGCCCTGCGTCCGGTTTTCCAGCGTCACGAAGAAGGCGTCGACCGGCTTCATGATCTCGGCCTTGGACTTGTGGTATTCGGGCGAATTCAGCATGGCCGTCGCCTTCGATCTGGCGTCAGGCGCTCCCCCGTCCACGAGGGCCATTGCCTCGGTCTCGATCTTGACGAGCGCGTCGGAACGCTTGTTCGCCTCGTTGAGCAGCGCGAACTCCTCGCCGGTGAACCCGGCCTGCTTCATCAGATCCTGCATGGAGACCGCGGCTTCGTCCGGGCGCGGCCTGGCTTCGCCGCCCGCCACGAAATCCCAGTAGACGCGATGATAAGCCTGCGGGCGCGGGCGCGTGCCGTTCCGGATCTCGACGACCGCATTATACTGGTCCTTGAAGGACGGATCGGCGGTTTCGGCATAGGTGCGCACAAGGCGGGTCAGGTCGTCGGAGGACTGCCGGAAGTTATCCGCCAGGAGATAGGACTTGTATTTCTGGTCATAGGCATGGGTGACGTCACCCGCGGCGCCGGCATAACCCCAGAGGCTGCCGACAAGGCCTGCAATCGCAACGCCCGTGGCGGAAGCGAGGACAATGAACTGCGTCTTGATTCTCATGTTGGACAATTCCTGGCGTGGACATGCCTTTTCTGGCGCGCCGAATTCATTTCCGCTGTCATGAAGTCATGCCGCACATGAGTGCTCTCAGCCCGGCGGCATCGCCGGAGTGTCCTCAAGGGTTGCCGAGATTGGTTATCGAAACGATAATTTGCCATGCCCCGGGTGCGAAAGCGGAAAAAATATCGCGCCGAAATTGCGTTATATCAACCGGATAGCCATTCACGGGCACTCGGCCTGCCATGCAAGTTGCTCATCGCACCAGACAGGCGGGCGATGGCCGTCACCTGACGCCTTCAACGCGCGTCCTGAAATCTTTTCCACCTTCCCGCCCAGCCGCGAAATAGAAGCCGGCATCTCCCTTCCGCAAGAATTTTTGCTGGACGTCCAATAAAAAGTTGGACGTCCATTCAAAATATGCTAGATCCAATCCGGCGGCCAGGGAGGGCTGCCGGAGGTTGAGGAAAGCGGAAACCGGCTTCACCGGACAGACGGGCGAAGCAGGGCATCTACAGGGAGGAACGGAATGAAGACTATCGCATCCGGCGCGATTGGCGCATGCGTCCTGTTTGCCGCGACGGCCGCTTCGGCCGAAACGGTCACCTATGCATCCTATGGCGGCGCCTATCAGGAAGGCGTGCGCAAGGCGATCCTGGAGCATCTGCCCGGGGATCACGACATGGAGGTGCGCGAATCGACCCTTCAGGTCGGCATCACCGATATCCGCACCAAGGTAAAGGGCGGCGCCAACGATCTCGATGTCGCCGAACTCTATGGCGGCTCCTGCCAGCAGGCGGCCGATGAGGGGCTGCTCGAAAAGCTCGATTATTCGAAGATCCCGAATGCGGCGGGCATTCCCGAGAAGCTGCGCAACGAATACTGGATCGGCTTCACCGCCTATTCCACCGTCATGGCGTGGAACAAGGATGTCTACAAGGACAACCCGCCGAAGGACTGGGCCGATTTCTTCGACACCGAAAAATTCCCCGGCACCCGCGCCGTATCCGGCTATAGCGGCCAGTCGAATTTCGAGATCGCGCTGATGGCCGATGGCGTGCCGCGTGACAAGGTCTACCCGATCGACGCCGACCGCGCCTTCGCCAAGCTCGAGAAGCTGATGCCGGATATCGCCGTCTACTGGGATTCCGGCGCGCAGGCCACCCAGCTCGCCACCAGCCAGGAAGCGGATATGCTGACCATCTGGGCGGCCCGCATCGAGGCGGCGATCAAGGAAGGCGCGCCTTACGAATACACCATCGACAACGCGGTTCTCGATGTCGAATGCCTTGTCGTGCCGAAGAATTCGCCGAACCCGCAAGGCGCGATGCGCCTCGTCAACCATCTGCTCGATCCGAAATATCAGGCCAACCTGCCGGATTTCATCCCCTACGGCCCGATGAACCAGGACGCCTTCAGCCAGGGACTGATCTCGCCGGAAAAGGCCGCCAAGGTGGTGACCAGCACGGACAATATCGCCCGGCAGGTCGTGACCGACGCGGGCTTCTGGGCGAAGAACGGCGCAGCGCTTCAGGAGCGCTGGGACAAGTTCAAGCAGGATTGATCTCCGTTCCCGCGGCGCGCCGGACGATGGGCGGGCGCCGCGCCTTGCAAGGCCCGGCCTGATCCATGCCACGCGAATTGCCATGCGGCTTTCGCAATGACGGCGCGCGGCAGGCGTCAGCCGGGCCTTTTTTTGGAATTTCCAATGGCGCCGCGGGGCGGCCCATCAACAGGACACAGGCCGCGGAGGCACGGATGACTTTGGGCGCAATGACGGCCCTGCCCGTCTCGATTTCATCGCTGAACAAATATTACGGCAGCTTCCGCGCCACCGATAACGTATCGCTGGAGATCGCGGCGGGCGAGTTTCTGACGCTACTCGGGCCCTCCGGCTCCGGCAAGACGACGCTGCTGATGATGATGGCGGGCTTTGCGCGCCCCTCCGGCGGCTCGATCCGCTTCGGCGGCCGCGAGGTCGTGCATCTGCCGCCGCACAGGCGCGATATCGGCATGGTGTTCCAGAATTACGCGCTGTTTCCGCATATGAGCGTGGGCGAAAACATTGCCTATCCGCTGCGCGTGCGCGGCACCGGCAAGGCCGAATGCGGCGAGCGGGTGTTGAAGGCGCTCGATATGGTGCAGCTTTCCGGCTATCAGGACCGCCGCATCACCCAGCTTTCCGGCGGCCAGCGGCAGCGCATTGCGCTCGCCCGCGCCATCGTCTTCGAGCCGCGCATCCTGCTGATGGACGAGCCGCTGTCGGCGCTCGACAAACAGTTGCACGAAACCATGCAGATCGAAATCCGCCGCCTGCACGACCGGCTCGGCATGACCACGGTTTCCGTCACCCATGACCAGCGCAAGGCGCTGACCATGTCGGACCGCATCGCCGTCTTCTCGCGCGGCAAGCTGGCGCAGGTGGCCGGGCCGTCCGATCTCTACGAAAAACCCGCCAGCCGTTTCGTCGCCGAATTCATCGGCGAATCCAGCTTCCTGCCGCTGACGAAGACGGCGGGTGGGCTTGCCTATGGCGGCCGCCCGCTCATGCTGGCCGAAGCGGGCGATGCCGGTATCGCCGATCCGCTGCTGATGCTGCGCCCCGAGCGGCTTCAGCTTGCCCGCCCCGGCGAGACGGCGGGCGAGGCCAATATCTTCCACGGCACGGCGCGCCATATCGTATTTCAGGGCGATAGCCTGCTGATCGAGGTGCGGCTCGAAGGGGGCGACACCGTGCAGATGCGCCTGCCGAACGGCTCGCGCCAGAAGGACGCCATTCCGGCGGCGGGCGAAGCGGTCGCCCTCATGCTCGACCGGCGCGACACCCATGTCGTGCGCGGGGAGGCGTGAGCGCCATGGCCGCCGTCACCGCTTCCCAACTTGCCGACAACGAAAGGGCGCTCGCCGCCGACGAGCGGCGCGAATCGCGCCAGCTTTTCCAGCTCGCCATTCCCGCGCTCGTCATCGTCACCATCCTGATGGTCGCGCCGATCGGCTGGCTGTTCTCGCTCTCCTTCGTCGGCGAGGATGGCGGGCTGAGCGTCGAGAATTTCACCCGCATCGTCACCGACGGCGCCTACGTCTCGATCTTCGCCAACACCTTTCAGGTGGCGCTGCTGGTAACGCTGGTCTGCGTGTTGCTCGGCTATCCCGTCGCCTATGTGCTGACCATCCTGCCGGACCGCTGGTCGCGCCTCGTCATGCTGGCGGTGCTGGTGCCGTTCTGGACCTCGCTGCTGGTGCGCACCTATGCCTGGCTGGTGCTGCTGCAACGGCGCGGCATCGTCAATACCGGGCTCGATGCGCTGGGGCTGATCGACCGGCCGCTGCCGCTCGTCCACAACATGACGGGCGTGGTGATCGGCATGGTTCACATCATGCTGCCCTTCCTGATCATGCCGCTGTTTTCCTCGATGAAGGCGATCGACGGCAATCTGATGCGCGCCGCCGCCAATCTCGGCTCCTCGCCGTCCCATGCCTTCTTCCGCGTCTTCCTGCCGTTGTCGGTGCCGAGGCTGATCGCGGGCACGATGATGGTCTTCGTCATGTGCCTCGGCTTCTACATCACGCCAGCGCTGCTCGGCGGCGGCAAGGTGCAGATGATCGCCCAGCGCATCGAGGCGTCGCTGTCGCTCTATCCGACATGGGGACCGGCCTCGGCGCTCGCCGTGGTGCTGCTGGCGCTGACGGGCGGCTTCCTGCTGCTGAGCTTTGCCATCGTGCGCCGCCTGACGGCCGGGCGCTGAGGGAGAAAGAGGACCATGGAACCGCATGTTTCCCATAAGAACCGCCTCTGGCTCTACACGCTGACCGGGCTGGTGCTGGTCTTCCTCGTGCTGCCGACGCTGATCGTGCTGCCGATGTCGTTCAGTTCGGCCAATTCGCTGGCCTTTCCGCCGCCCGGCTGGTCGCTGCGCTGGTACGAGAATTTCTTCGGGCAGGCGAAATGGCTGGAGGCGGCCTGGGTGTCGCTGCGCGTCGCCTTCGGCACCACGATCCTCGCCACCGTCGCCGGCACCGCCGCCGCCTACGGCCTGCATGTCGGCACGTTTTCGCTGCGCGGCACGATTTACAGCGTGCTGGTCGCGCCGCTCGCCATTCCCGCGATCCTGCTCGCCATCGGCATGTTCTTCGTCTACGCCTCGGCGGGGCTGCTGAATACGCTGACGGGCCTTGTCATCGCGCATACGCTGGTCGCCATCCCCTTCGTTATCATCACCATGACGGCGGGCTTCAAGACCTACGATCTCTCGCAGGAAATGGTGGCGCGCAGCCTCGGGGCCAACCGCCTCTACGCCTTCTTCACGGTGACGCTGCCGCAGGTGAAGTTTCCGGTAATCTCCTCGGCGCTGCTCGCCTTCATCGTCTCCTTCGACGAGGTGGTGATTTCCGTCTTCATCTCCTCCGGCCAGCAATCGACGCTGACCAAGGTGATGTTCCAGACGCTGCGCGACGATGTGGACCCGACGATTGCCGCCGTTTCCGCCCTCATGCTCGTTCTCGCCACCGTGCCGCCGCTGGCTTTGCAGCTTCTCACCGGATCGGGAGAAAAAAGCTGACGGGCGCCCCTGAAGAATAGCAACCCCCGCGAACTCTGCGCAAAGACCGAAGACCACGCCGAAGGATCGGCAGCGGCCATGAACGCCGCTCCCCCGATTTCTCCGGCGCATAACGAAGGACCGTAAACATCATGGATTTCAGCCTTTCTTTCGAGCAGCAGGCGCTGGTCGAGTCCCTCGAGCAGTTCGTCGAAAAGGAACTTTATCCGCATGAGGATATCGTCGAGGAGCGGCGCGAGGTTCCCGCCGAGATCGTGCAGGAAATCCGCGTCAAGGCGGATGCGGCCGGTTTCAACGCCATGAACATGCCGGAAGAACTGGGCGGTCCGGGCCTCGACCATCAGACGATGGCGCAGGTGGAGCGCGTGCTGGGCAAGCCGTCCGCCGCGCTGTCGCTTTTGATCAAGCGCCCGACCAAGATCCTGCTGAAATGCGAGGGCGACCAGGTGAACGACTACCTGATGCCCGTCATCGCCGGAGACCGCGTCGACTGCTTCGCGCTGACCGAGCCCGGCGCCGGGTCCGACGCGCGCGGTATCGTCACCAGGGCCGAGCGCGACGGCGGTGATTGGGTGATCAACGGCGTCAAGCAGTTCATCTCCCATGCCGACGTTTCCGACTTCATCATCCTGATCGCCGTCACCGGCGCCGACCAGACGCCGAAGGGCCCGCAGAAGCGCTTCACCGCCTTCCTCGTCGATTGCGACACGCCCGGCGTGCGCATCGAGCCGATGAAATCGATCTGCACGCGCGGCTATAACCCCAACATGATCTATTTCGAGAATGTGCGGGTCTCCGACGCCAAAATCTTGGGCAAGGAGGGCGAAGGCTTCAATATGGCGAACGACTGGCTCTATTCGGGCCGCGTCAACCTGTCGGCCGCCTGCGTGGGCCGCGCCGAGCGCATCTTCGCCATGGCCTGTGACTGGGCGGCCAACCGCAAGGCCTTCGGAAAGACCATCGGCGAGTTTCAGGGCACCGGCTTCAAGATCGCCGACATGGCGGTCGACATCAAGCTCGGCGACCTCATGGTCAAGGAATCCGCGTGGAAGATCGACGAAGGCACGATGGACCGCACGCAATCCTCCATGGTCAATTATTACTGCTCGGAAATGGTCTTCCGCGTCGCCGATCAGGCCGTGCAGATCTTCGGCGGCATGGGCGTGATGGAGGAATTCCCCATCCAGCGCTTCTGGCGCGACGCCCGCATCGAGCGTATCTGGGAAGGCACGTCGGAAATCCACCGCGATCTCATCGCCCGCGATGTGCTGCGCCCCTATAGAAGCTAGGGCATTCCGCGCAAAAATGCGTGAGCGTTTTGCGTCCGGACATGCGGAAACGGAGGGAGCCTGAATGAGACGGGAGGAAAGGAAGATCGTCACGCTGGAAACGCGGCGGCATGAGCTGATCGTCGCCACGCTGGCGTCGATCCGCAGGCACGGCTACATCAACTCGACGATCGCGACGATCAGCGAGGAATCCGGCCTGTCGCGCGGGCTGATCAGCCGCTATTTCCAGAGCAAGGACGATCTCCTGCTCTTTGCCTTCCGCTATCTGATGGATCTGCTGGACGAGTACCACCGAACGGTGGTGCGCGCCTGGGGAACCAGCCATTTCGACAAGCTGCTGGCGTCGGCCATGGTGCCGTTCATCCGGGTCGATCTCTATCCGGATGTCTGGCTGCATTTCTGGAGCGCCTCGCGTTTCCAGCCGGAATATGCGGCCATGCACCGGGCCCTGTGGGGGCGCTACCGCGCCTCCATCCAGCGCCGCATCGCCGTCGTCGCGGCCGAGCGCGGGCTGACGCTCGACATTCCCGGCACGGCGCTGATGTTCACGCAACTCATCGACGGTCTCTGGCTCGGCCTGACGCTGGAAGAGACCTACGATCACAACGAATGCCGCAGGCTGCTGCGCAACTGGCTCTGCGAGGTTTTTCGCGAGAACCCGGCCGGTCATTCCACCGATCCGCCCTTCGACGTCGAAGCCTTGCAGGCGCAATTTTCGATCTGACTTTCGCTCGTTCTTTCCAGAGGCGCTAACCCCATGAACGTCCACTCGAATCCGTCCATCCCGTCCCGGCTTTCCGACAAGCGGCGCGACAATATCCGCCGCCTGCTCAACCCGCGCCACCTCGTGCTGATGGGCGGGCGGCAGGTCGAATACATGCTGATGAACTTTCAGGTCCATCAATTCGACGGCGAGATCTACATCGTCAACGAGCGGCGCGAGCAGATGCGCGGCATCAAATGCTATCGCAGCCTCGCCGATCTGCCGGTCGTGCCGGATGCGGTCTATCTTGGCGTCAATGCCGAAACCACCATCGCCGCCGTTGCCGAGCTGAACGCCATGGGCGCGGGCGGCGTCATCTGCTACGCCTCCGGCTTTTCGGAACTGGGCGGCATCGGCATCGAGCGCAACCGCCGCCTGATCGAAGCGGCGGGCGAGATGGCGCTGGTCGGGCCGAACTGCTTCGGCCTCGTCAATTACGTCAATCACGGCAGCATGTGGCCCGCCGTCTACCAGCCGCTGACCACCAGCCGGGGCGCGGCCGTCATCGGCCAGAGCGGCAATGTCTGCATCCATCTCACCTCCAACCAGCGCTCGGTGCCGTTCAGCTACCTGATCAGCGCGGGCAATCAGGCGGTGCTGGGCTTCGAGGATTACATCGATTACCTCGCCGACGATCCGGCCGTGTCCTGCATCGGCCTGTTCATGGAAGGCATCCGCGATGTCGGCGCCTTCTCGCAGGCCTGCCTGCGCGCCCGCGCCAGGGGCATGCCGGTCATCGCCTGCCGCTCGGGGCGCTCGGAACTGGGGGCGGCGATGGCGGCAAGCCATACCAGCTCGCTGGCCGGTCAGAACGAATATTACGACGCGCTGTTTGCCCGCCTCGGCGTCATCGCCACCGACACGGTGCCGCAATTCCTGGAAATGATGAAGATCGCCTCGATCGCCGCCCCGGTTCCGGGCGGGAAGATCGCCGTCTTCTCCTCCTCCGGCGGCGATAACGGCCTTGCGGCCGATTACTGCTCCTTCGCCGGGCTGGACCTGCCGCAGCCAGCCGCCGCGCAGGTGGCGGATATCAAGCCGCTGCTGCCCGATTTCGCCCATGTCGCCAATCCCTTCGATTTCACCGCCGATTACTGGGGCGACGAGGAGAAGCTGACGGCGATGTTCACCACCATGCTTCAGGGCGATTACGATTGCGGGCTGATGGTGATGGACCAGCCGTCGATGAAGGCCGATCCGGAATCGGACCAGCCGCTCTATGCGATGATCCGCGCGCTTGCCCATGCCGGAAAGACGAGCGGCAAGCCGGTCTTCATGGGCTCGGTCAATCCGGAATCGATTCCGGAGGAGATGCGCAACTGGATGATCGGCGAAGGCGTCGCGCCCCTGCAAGGGCTTCACGATGCGGCCAAAGTCATTGCGCTCTGGGCCGGGCATTGCATGCGCGTGGCCGGGGACCGGGCGAACGGCCTGGATGCCGCAGCCCTCATGCCCTATGCCGCCGCCCCGCAGGAAAGTGCGCCGAAAAGCGTCAACGAGGCCGAATCCAAGCGCCGCCTCGCCAGCTACGGGCTGACCATTCCCAATGGCCGGGTGCTGTCCCGCGCCGATATCGACGCCCTGCCGGAGACGCTGCCGGGGCCGAGCGTGCTCAAGGTTCTGCATGACGACCTGCCGCACAAGACGGAGGTAGGCGGCGTCGCGCTCAACCTGCGCACGCGCGCCGACGCGCAGGCCGCCGCCGATCGCATGCTGGCGAGCGTGCGCGAGCACGCGCCCTCCGTCGCTCTGGAGGAATATCTGCTGGAGCCGATGCAGGCCGCGCCGCTCGCCGAACTCATCGTCGGCGTCAAGCGCGATCCGCTGTTCGGCATGGTGCTGGTCATCGGCGCGGGCGGCATCTTCGTGGAACTGCTGAAGGATGCCCGCCCCGTGCTTCTACCCGCCTCTCGCGCCGAGGTCGAGGCGGCGCTGCGCAGCCTGAAAACCTTCCCGCTGCTCGATGGCTTCCGGGGCAAGCCCCGCGCCGATCTCGAACCGGTCATCGACGCCATCATGGCGATTGCCGCCTATGCGGGCCGCTCGCTGGAAACGCTTGCCGAACTCGATGTCAATCCGCTGATGATTTACGAAAAGGGCGCCGTCGCCGTGGATGCGCTGATCGTGGAAGGGTAACCGGATCCGGGGAAGAAAGGACGCTCCCGGCGGCGCCATGCGCCGGGGCCGTCCGCGATGTTGGAGGAGGATCCGGCGCGCCTGCCGGACCGGAGGAGAAAATTCATGAATACGGTTGGCATGTACCTGTCCCGGCTGCTGGAGGCCTATGGGATCGAGGCGGTGTTCGGCATTCCCGGCGTCCATACGGTCGAGCTTTATCGCGGCATGGAGGAAACCCGGCTGACGCATTACACGCCGCGCCACGAGCAGGGCGCCGGTTTCATGGCCGATGGCTATGCCCGCGCCACCGGCAGGCCCGCGGCCTGTTTCATCATCACCGGGCCGGGCATGACCAATATCGTCACCGCCATGGCGCAGGCCTACGCCGATTCCGTGCCGATGCTGGTGATCTCGGCCGTCAACGCGCTCGGCCAGATGGGCTCCGGCGAAGGCTGGCTGCATGAGCTGAAGGACCAGCGGCAACTGGTGCAGGGCGTGTGCGAATTCAGCCATACGATCACCCACCCTTCGGAGCTTCCGAAGGTCGTCGCCCGCGCTTTCGCCGTTTTCTCCGGAGCACGGCCGCGCCCCGTGCATATCGAATTGCCGCTCGACATCATCACCGCTTCCGCCGACGCCCTGCCGCCGGTCAAGGCCGCCCCCCTGCCGCAGCGCCCGGATGCGCCGCCCGCGCAATTGCAGGAGGCGGGCCGCTGGATCGCCGAGGCAAAATCGCCGGTCATCCTCCTCGGCGGCGGCGCCAGGGATGCGGGCGATCTCGCCCGGCAACTGGCCGAAACCCTCGACGCGCCCGCCGTGATGACGGTGAACGCGCGCGGCCTGCTGCCGCCCGGTCATCCGCTGGCGGTGCCGTGCAGCGTCGTCATGGGCTCCGTCGCGGCGCTGGTGGAGGGCGCGGATCTGGTTCTGGCCGTCGGCACCGAATTCGGCCCGACAGAATACGATCTCGCAGGCACCGGCCTGCCGAAATTCAACGGCCGCAGCATCCGCATCGATATCGACCCGCAGCAGATGATGCGCACCCGCTTCGTCGATCTGCCCATCGTCGCCGATACTGAACTGGCGCTCGCCGCCCTGCTGCCGATGCTGGAAAAGCGCGAGCGGAATGGCGCGGCCCGGGCGGCGAAGGCCCGCGATACGGCCCATGAGGGCTTTCCGGCGAAATACCGCATCCTCTCCGACATGCTGGAGATGGTGCGCGACACGCTGGACGGCGTCATTATCGTCGGCGATTCCACCCAGCCGGTCTATGCCGGTTGCCTCGATTACGCTTCGGCCGCGCCGCGCCGCTGGTTCTGTTCGGCGACCGGCTACGGCACGCTGGGCTATGGCCTGCCCGCCGCGATGGGCGCGAAGATCGGCAGGCCGGACGCGCCGGTCGTCTGCGTCATCGGCGATGGCGGCGTGCAGTTCTCCTTGCAGGAGCTTGCCACCGCCCGCGAAAACGGCCTGCCGGTCATCGTGCTGTTGTGGAACAATCAGGGGCATGGCGAGATCAAGTCCTACATGGTGCAGAACGGCATCCGGCCGGTTGGCGTCGACCTGTTCGCGCCCGATTTCCAGATGCTGGCGGCGGCCTTCGATTGCCGGGCGGTGAAGCTCGCCTCACCGGACGATCTGCCGCGCCTGCTGCGCGAGGCCGCGGCAAGCGGCCGCCCGACCGTGCTCGAAATCGACGAACACGCCTATCTGGCGGCCCGCACAGCCTGATCTTCCACCCATTCAACAAGAGACAGCCCCATGCGTTTTGCAGCCCGAACCCGTGAGATCGCCGGAAAATCCAGCAATGCCTGGGACACGCATTACATTGCCGCCGAGATGATCGCGCGCGGCGAAGACGCCATCCTGCTCACCGTCGGCGATACGGATTTTCCAAGCCCGCCGGAAGCGGTCGGCGCCGTTCACGAGGCGCTGGCCGCACACCGCACCTCCTATGGCGCCAGCGCCGGAAGCCAGCGCTTGCGCGAGGCGATAGCGCGGCGGCATGGCGAAAGAAGCGGCCAGACCACCGATGCCGATCAGGTCACCGTCACCATCGGCGCCCAGAACGGCCTGACCATGGCCGCGCTCTGCCTGCTGGACGCGGGCGACGAGGTGATCGTGCCCGAGCCGATGTATGTCACCTATCCCGGCAGCATCGCAACGGCGGGCGCTTCGACCGTCAGCGTGCCCTCCCCCGCCGATAACGGTTTTCACCCGCTGGTCGAGGCGATGGAAGCGGCGGTGACGGCGCGCACCCGCGCAATCTTCCTCGCCACGCCCAACAATCCGACCGGCGCGGTCTATAGCCGCGCCGAGCTGGAAAAGATCGCCGATATCTGCCGCAGGCACGATCTCTGGCTGGTGTCCGACGAGGTATATGGCGATCTCGTCTATCAGGGCGAGCATATCTCGCCCGCCTCGCTGCCTGGCATGGACGAGCGGACGGTGACGCTCGGCAGCCTTTCGAAATCGCATGCCATGGCCGGATGGCGTCTCGGCTGGATGATCGGCCCGACGCAATTCGCGCAGGCCGCCGCGCACCTGGCCGTCTGCGCCACCTATGGCGTGCCGACCTTTCTACAGGATGCCGCCGTCGCCGCGCTGGAAGCCTATCCGCAGGGGCTGCCCAATCTGAGAGCCGCCTATGCGCGGCGGCGCGACAGTTTTTGCGCGAGGCTGGATGCCATTCCGGGGCTTTCCTGCCGCAAGCCGGATGGCGGCATGTTCGTGATGCTGGATGTGCGCTCCAGCGGCGTTTCCGCCCGCGATTTCGCCATCGGTCTGGTGAAGGAAGAGCGCGTCGCCGTGCTGCCCGCCGACGATTTCGGCCCGAGCGCGGCCGGTTACCTGCGCATCAATCTCGGCGCGAAGGATGAGCTGATCGAGGAAGCCTCGGTCCGCATCGCCCGCTATGCCGCGAAACTGGCGCGGCAGCGCGGGGCGTGATGCAAAATATGTTGAACGTCCAGCAAAAAATTGTAAGTGAACAATCAACCGGCCAGCGCTCTCCATGCGGGCGCAAGGCCATCGTGAATGCCGGGCGAGGGAGCCCGGCCAAGGCGCGGATCAGGCGCCCCCTCGCGATGGATGGCCACAGGAGGAGCACATCGCATGACCGAGCAGCAGCCCGCCCTCACGCTTTCCTTCGATGCCGCAAGCGGCATCGCCCGCATCGTTTTCAGCCGCCCCGCGGTTCTGAACGCCATCAACCTGCAAATGGCGGGCGAGCTGCTCGATGCCGCGCGCGGCCTGTCGCGGCAGGAAGGACTGCGCTGCGTGGTGCTGTCGGGCGCGGGCAAGGCCTTCATGGCGGGCGGCGACGTCGCCAGCTTCGCCGGTGGCCCCGAGGCGGCGGAGCGCTCCATCAACGCGCTTCTCGACCGGCTGCATCCGGCGATCCTCGCCCTGCGCGCCCTCGACGCGCCGGTTCTCGCCGCCGTCCACGGCGTTGCGGCGGGCGCGGGGCTGAGCATGGCGCTGCTGGCCGATATCGTCCTCGCCACCGAAAATACCCGTTTCCTTCTGGCCTACGACCGCATCGGCACGGTGCCGGATTGCGGCGGAAGCTGGTTCCTGTGTCACAAGGCGGGCGCGGGCCGCGCCAGCGAGCTGATGATGCTGAGCGCCGAGCTTTCCGCCGCAAAGGCGCAGGAATGGGGCATCGTCACCGCCACCTGCGACGCCGCCAGCTTCGAGGTGGAGACGGACAGGCTGGCGCAAAAACTCGCCGCCGGTCCCTCCCGCGCCTGTGGCCGCTTCCGCCAGCTTGCCGACCGGGCAACCGGCGATGGCCTTGCCGCGCATCTGGAAGCCGAGCGCGCCGCCTTCGTCGCCATGACCCGCACCGCCGATTTTTCCGAAGGCGTCTCGGCCTTCCTGGAAAAGCGCGCCGCCAGCTTTTCAGGCCGGTAAACCGGCCCGCCATCATTCATAACAAGGGGAATCCACCATGATGAAGCATCTGAGGACTGCCGTGTTCGGCCTTGCCATGGGCCTTGCGGCCATCGGCGCGGCCCGGGCCGAAACCGTGAAGATCGGCTATTCCGCCGATCCCTATCCGCCCTTCGTGTGGACGGACGCCTCCGGCAACTGGCATGGCTGGGAAGTCGAGTTCAAGGACGCGATCTGCAAGGAAGCCGGGCTGGATTGCCAGATCGAGCTTCTGACCTGGGACGGACTGGTGCCGGGACTGGTTTCGAAGAAGATCGACCTGATCATCGGCTCGCTGTCGATCACCGACGAGCGCAAGAAGATTATCGACTTCTCCGACAAATATTACTCCACGCCCGCAGTGCTGATGATCCGCAAGGGCGAGGCGCTGGACGTGACGCCGGAAAGCCTCGATGGCAAGGTGATCGGCGTTCTCGTCTCCACCATTCACCAGCAATATGCGGTGGCCCATTATCCGTCTTCCGAGGTGAAGGAATACCAGAACCAGGACGAGATGTATCAGGATCTGTCGGCGGGCCGCATCGACGCGGTGCTGGCGGATGCGATCGCCATCGGCGATTTCCTCAAGAGCGACAACGGCTCCTGCTGCGAAAGCAAGGGCGCCGTGCCGGACGATCCGGCGATCCTCGGCGCGGGCGTCGGCATCGCGCTGCGTCAGGGCGAGGACGATTTGAAGGCCAGGCTCAACGCCGCCATCAAGACAATCCGCGAAAACGGCACCTATGACGCAATCTCGAAGAAATACTTCGACTTCGACATCTACGGCGCGAACTGACGGGTAAGCCGATGCTGCAAACATGGTTCGGCGCGCTGGATTTCGGCATCCTCGCGCTTGAGCCGCCCGGCTGGGGCGGCGTTCTTCTCGACGGGCTGGGCAAGTCGCTGATCATCGCCTTCGGCGCTTACGCGCTGGCGCTGACCATCGGCATGCTCGGCGCCTGCGGCAAGCTCTATGGCGGACAGGCGGTGCGCGATATCCTCGCGGTCTACACGACGCTGGTGCGCGCCGTGCCGGAGCTGGTGCTGATCCTGCTGCTCTATTACGCGGGCACGGACGGGTTGAACCGCTTGCTCGAATCCATGGGCTACGGCACGGTGGACATCAACGCGCTGGCGGCAGGCATCGGCGTGCTCGGCATCGTGCTGGGCGCCTATCTGATCGAGGTCATCCGCGGCGCGATCAAGGCCGTGCCCTTCGGGCAGGTGGAGGCGGGCCGCGCCTATGGCATGGGGCCGTTCCTGCTGTTTCGCCGCATCATCTTTCCGGCCATGCTGCCGCATGCGCTGCCGGGGCTGGGAAATTACTGGCTGTCGGCAACCCGCGACACGGCGCTGCTCGCGGTCGTCGGCTTTACCGAACTGACGCTCGCCACCCGCACCGCCGCCGCCTCGACGCGGCATTACATGACCTTCTATCTGGTCGCGGGCGCGATCTACCTTTGCGTCTCCATTCTCTCGGCCGTCGTCATCAAGACGATCGAGAAACGTTACCGGCGCGGACTGGCGGGAGCGGTGTGATGGCGGATATTTCGACGACTCCCCTGCCCATTCCCGCCAGGCGCGGCTGGCTGATGCCGCACCGCGTCATCATGGCGCTGCTGTTTGCCGCGCTCGTCTACATCATCGTCACCACCATGCGCTGGGACTGGATCCCGCAATATCAGGGCCAGCTCGCCGTGGGGCTGGGGCGCACGCTGCTGCTGCTGGTCTCCACCGTCGCGGTCGGCATGATCTTTGCCATCCTGCTCGGCTTCGCGCAGGTGGCGGGTTCGAGATGGGTGCGCTGGCTGGCCGGCGGCTTCTGCGGCATCATTCGCGGCACGCCGCTGCTGCTCCAGCTCTGGCTGCTCTATTACGGGCTGGGCTCGCTGCTGGCGCTCTATCCGGAAATCCGCTCCTCCTTCCTCTGGCCGTCTCTGCGCCAGGCATGGCCCTACGGCTTCCTGGCCCTGACCATGTCCTTCGCCGCTTATGAAGGCGAAGTGATGCGCGGCGCCTTCGCGGGCGTTCCCAAGGGCGAGCTGGAAGCGGCGCGCGCCTACGGCATGGGGCCATTCCTGGTGCTGAGACGCATCTGGCTGCCACGCGCCATGCACCGCGCCCTGCCGACCCTTGGCGGCGACGTCATCCTGCAAATGAAGGCCACACCGCTGGTCGCGACCATCACGGTCGTCGACCTCTACGGCGTGATTTCCAAGGTGCGCCAATCCACCTACCTCACCTATGAGCCGCTGATGCTGCTCGCCCTGATCTACATGCTACTAACCGGCATCATCGTCCTGATCTTCCGCTACTTCGAAAACCGGATGCCGGTGAAGACGTGAGGCGCTGCCGGAGCCTCGATCAATTATCGGGCCTTTGCAGAATAAGATTCCATCCTTTGTAACACGGCAATCCCGGTTGCCGTGTTGACAGGCACGGTGGCCGGCTAAACACCAAGTCTGATCTCCGCTTCGATCGACCGTAGCTCCCCGCTACTCGGGCGGATGAATGGCCACTTTTTTGATGCTGGCAAACTGACAGGCAGCGGAAGTCCATGCAGGTGATCGTCATCATCCCCTCCCCTGACGACAAGCTTACTTCGTTCTTCACTCGATGAAAGTGTTCAAGACTGTTAGCGTGGAATAGCAAAGCCCCCTGCATCCGGGAACTCAGTTTGATTTCGCACTCACTTTTCCGTTTCATTTAGCGTTTACGGCTTTTCCGGAACGCAAAAACCCCTGCACATGGTGATGCAGGGGTTTTGGAATTATTCTGGTTGCGGGGGCGTGCAACTACCGATACCGACATTCGCTGGAAGTTGCGGTGTAGGGGCACGCTGATTTCATATCAAGACGGGTCCCCACTCTCTCGCCGTGCCTTTGCAAACCCCCGAT
>JBDHTA010000084.1:0-16914 GCA_039808465.1 Rhizobiaceae bacterium
GGAGGTGGAGGCGGAAAAACCGGCTTCCCCCGTCAAAACGGAAACACCCGAGCCCGTGGCCCCGGCCAGACCGGAACCGGCCCGCTGCAAGGGCGCGAAGGCGCAGGTTATGGGCGTGCTCATCTCCAATCCCGGCAAGCCGCTCTGGCCGGATGCGGGCGACGGCGAGCCCGTCACCAAGGAGGAGCTTGCCCGCTACCACGAGGCGGTGGGGTCATGGCTGATCGAACATGTGCGGGGGCGGCCCTGCTCGATCCTGCGCGCCCCGGATGGGATCGGCGGCGAGCGCTTCTTCCAGCGCCATGCCATGCCCGGCAGCTCGAACCTGCTGGAACTGGTGACGGTGTCCGGGGACAAAAAGCCTTATTTGCAGGTCGACCGCATCGAAGGACTGGAGGCCATCGCCCAGATCGGCGGCATCGAGCTGCATCCCTGGAACTGCGCGCCGGGCCAGCCGGAAGTGCCGGGAAGGCTGGTGTTCGACCTCGATCCGGGGCCGGACGTGCCGTTTTCCGTGGTGGTGGAGGCGGCGCGGGAGATGCGCGACCGGCTGGACAGCCTCGGCCTTGCCAGCTTCTGCAAGACGACCGGCGGCAAGGGGCTGCATGTGGTGACGCCGCTCGCCGTCAACAAGCGCAAGCCGCTGTCATGGGCGGATGCCAAAGGGTTCGCGCATGACGTCTGTCAGCAGATGGCGCGGGACAATCCCGATCTCTACCTCATCAAGATGACCAAAAGCCTGCGGGAAGGGCGGATTTTCCTCGATTACCTGCGCAACGACCGCATGGCGACGGCGGTTGCGCCGCTGTCGCCACGGGCCCGGCCCGGCGCCACCGTCTCCATGCCGCTGAGCTGGGGGCAGGTGAGAACCGGTCTCGATCCGAAGCGCTACACCATCCGCACCGCGCCCGCGCTGCTGGCGAAGACGAGCGCATGGGAGGCGTATTGCGACAGTCAGGGCTCGCTGGAGCAGGCGATCAGGCGGCTGGGGAAGCAGAAGGGCGGGACGTGAGGCGCGTGCGCCGGGGATACCGCTTTCAGAAACGACCGGACCGCGTCAGTCTTTCGCCCGTTCGGGCAGCAGGGCCCAGAAGGCGAAAAGCGGCGTGTCGCCCGCGCGCATGGCGTGGCGGATGCCGGGCGTATTGAAGAAGCTGCCGCCGACCCCCGGCGTGAACCAGCCGGAATCGCCATGCATGAATTCGCCCGGCGTCATCACCAGATAGGTTTCCTCCGGCGGATGATCGTGATCGGGATAGCGGACATTCGGGGCAAGCAGCGATACGCCGAGCCACACGTCGCGGCGTTCCTCCAGAGCGCCGGGCCCGGCAATCATCGCATTGGCGTGCCCGGCCGGAAAATTCTCGCTGGCCGAATTGCCGGATGCGGTGCGGGTTTTCCATTCCAGCGCCGGTTCGAGCGCCCGGAAGCGGCCGAGCAGCGTATCCAGCGCGGGCTTGCCGGTCTGCGCCGAAAGGATGCCGTCGAGATGCGCCTCGCAAACGGGAAGGCGCCTGCCGCCGCCCTGCCGCTGCGGCCCCGGCACTTCCAGATGCGCGAAGATGGCGCGGATCGAGGCGCGGCTGGCGGGATCGCGCACCGCCTCATCAAAGGCCGGGAAGGCTGCGTCGAGAAAATTCTGCAATGCCTGGCTTCTGCTCATGTCAGATATCCTTTGCGAGCCTGAGCGCGTCATCGATGGCGGCATGGGTGTTTCCGGCTGCGAGGCTACGCCTGACTGTACATATATGTCAATGAATAAACCAATGAAGTCTCGTGGTTTGACATATATGTACATTTTTCTTGCGCCATGCAGCGTCATTTGTTAGGAAACGGGCATGGAGAGGCGGCAGCGGCGGGGGAGATGGCCGCGCAAACGCTGTCCGGTTCTCCCGTCTCAGAGGAAATCCGGCCGTTTCCTTTCGCCGCATGGCCGCAAACGGGAGAAAGATCGCATGGACAGCATCACAGGATTGAAGATCGGCGTGATCGGCGGCGCGGGCTGGCTGGGCGGGGCGATTGCCGCAGCGGTGCTCGATGCCGGACTGGCCGGGCCGGAGGATCTCTCGCTGTCCTATCGCAGCCACTGTCCGGAGCGTTTTCCCGGCGCCTTCTGGACCCGGGACAATCAGGCCCTCGCCGACCGCTCGGATATCGTCATCGTCTCCGTCCGCCCCGCCGACTGGGCGCATCTGAACGTCGATGCCGGGGGCAAGCTCGTCATCTCCGTCATGGCGGGCATCCGTCTTTCCGCGCTTTGTGAAGCCCATGGCACCCGCCGGGCCGTGCGCACCCTGCCGAATGCCGCCGCCGAAGTGCGCAAATCCTATACGCCGTGGATCGCCACCGACGAGACGGGCGAGGAGGACCGCGCCATCGTGCGCGCCATCCTCGATGCGTGCGGCGCGCAGGATCAGGTGCGGACGGAAGCGGATATCGATTACCTGACGGGGCTTACCGGCTCCGGCCCGGCCTTCCCGGCGCTGCTTGCCGACGCGATGATGGCCGCCGCCATCGCGCATGGCCTCGACCGCGAGGTTGCCCGGCGCGCCGTCAACACGGTATTGACCGGGGCGGGCCGCCTGCTGGAGCAGGCCGATGCCTGCCCGGCGGAGACGGTGCGGACCTTTCTGGATTATCGCGGCACGACGGCGGCGGGCATCGAGGCGATGCTGGAGGCGGGATTTGCCGCGTCGGTCGCAAAGGGGCTTGCCGCTGCATTCGAGCGGTCGATCGAAATGGGGAAAACCTCCTGAAGAGGGCCTGCGGCCTCCGTCCCGGATGGCGGCCCCCTGATCCCACCACCTCCGGCGCGCCCCGTGCGCGCCGCTTTTCAGCCGCCGGCGAAGAACGACAAAAAGACCGCACGGCTTCCTTCCGACATTGGGGAACAGAATGGAATGGCTTTATAAATTCCCGAGCATGCAAGACGGGGCGCTTCGCGATCTCAAGAAGATGATCGACGAGGGGTTCCGCGCCTTCACCCGCGCCTACGGCGGCTCCATCGAAGGGTTTTTCACGCCCTTGCAGCATTTCCTGATCGCCGTCGACCGCTTCATGACCCAGACGCCGTGGCCGGTCATCCTCGTCATCATTCTCGCTCTGGTGTGGTTTGCCAGCCGCAGCCTGAAGATCATGGCGATCTGTCTCGTCACGCTGATGCTGATCGGCTATTTCGACATGTGGACCGATACGATGCGGACGATCTCGATGATCTTCGTCTGCACGCTGCTGTCGATCGCCATCGGCCTTCCCGCGGGCATTCTGATGGCGCGCTCCGACCGGGTTCAGCGGGTGGTCAATCCGATCCTCGACGTCATGCAGACCATGCCGAGCTTCGTCTATCTCATTCCCGTCGTCATGCTGCTCGGCATCGGCAGGGTGCCGGGGCTGATCGCCGTCGTCATCTATGCCATTCCGCCGATGATCCGCCTCACCAATCTCGGCATCCGCCTGGTCGACCGGGACGTGCTGGAAGCTGCCGACGCCTTCGGCGCCGACAGGCGCCAGAAGCTGCTCAAGGTGCAATTGCCGCTGGCGCTGCCCACCATCATGGCCGGTATCAACCAGACGATCATGATGGCGCTCGCCATGGTGGTCATCGCCTCGATGATCGGCGTGCAGGGCCTCGGCCAGCCGGTGCTGAAGGCCATCGCCAACCAGTATTTCACGCTCGGTATCTTCAACGGCCTTGCCATCGTCGGCATCGCCATCATGTTCGACCGGGTCAGCCAGGCCTATGGCCAGCGCCTCCAGAAGCATCGGGAGATCGTCCATGGCTGAGCATGCTTTCGGCGGCATCGAAATCCGCCATCTCTACAAGATCTTCGGCCCCGATGCCGCCTCCCACGTCGATGCCGTGAAGAACGGCATGACCAAGACGGAACTCAACGAGAGGTTCGGCCATGTGCTCGGCCTGCGCGACATCAATATCGAGATGCCCTCGGGCTCGATCCAGGTCATCATGGGCCTGTCGGGTTCGGGCAAGTCGACGCTGATCCGCCACATCAACCGGCTGATCGATCCGACGGCGGGCGAGGTGCTGGTCGACGGCGCCGACGTGGTGAAGATGCCGGAGGCGGAACTGCGCGAATTCCGCCGCCATCAGACGGCGATGGTGTTCCAGAAATTCGCGCTGCTGCCGCATCGCACCGTGCTGGACAACACAATCTTCGGCCTCGAAATTCAGGGCATGCCGCGCCAGAAGAGCATCGAAACCGCAAGGCGCTGGCTGGAGCGCGTCGGGCTCAAGGGGTTCGAGGAAAAATATCCCAACCAGCTTTCCGGCGGCATGCAGCAGCGCGTCGGCCTTGCCCGGGCGCTCGCCAATGACGCGCCGGTGCTTCTGATGGACGAGGCCTATTCGGCGCTCGATCCGCTGATCCGCACCGACATGCAGACGGTGCTGCTCGATCTGCAAAAGGAGATCCGGAAGACCATCGTCTTCATCACCCACGATCTCGACGAGGCGCTCAGGCTCGGCGACCGCATCGCCATCCTGCGCGATGGCGAGGTGATCCAGCAGGGCACCAGCCAGGATATCGTGCTGCGCCCCGCCGACGACTATGTCGCCAACTTCGTCAAGGAAGTGAATCGCGGCCGTGTCGTGCATGTGGAGGCGGTGATGAGCCCGCTTGCCACGGGCGCGGCGGGCGGCCCGGCCATCGCCGCCGGGATCACCATCGAGGAGGCGGTGCGCATGCTTGCATCCGCGCCCGACGGTGATATCACCGTGGTCGACGCTTCCGGCAAGCCGGTCGGCGCCGTCACCTTCCGCCAGCTGGCCAGCGCCATGGTCAACACCCACGGCACCGGTGAGCGCGCAGCCGCATGACGCAGAGGAGACCGGCGGGGCCGCCGGTTTCCCTTTCGACATTTCAGAAACAGCGACCGTCCGGAATCGTGCAATGCCGAAAAAATTTCCCCGTCTGTTTTCTCCCCTCAGGCTGCGCTCCCATACGCTGCGGAACCGGATCGTCTTCGGCGCGCACACCGCCAACATGGCGGTCGAGGGCCTGCCCACCGAACGCCATGCCGCCTATTACGAGGAGCGGGCAATCGGCGGCGCGGCGATGATCGTCGTCGAACCGATGCCGGTGCATGCGGCCGCCGTGCTGACCCGCGGCAATTTCCGCCATGGCGACGACGCGGTCATTCCGCATTTCCGCAAGGTGACCGAAGCCATCAGGCGGCACGGGGCGGTGGCGATCCAGCAGCTCTACCATATCGGCGCGCATGGCGATTCCGACAATTCCTTCCACCCCCACTGGTCTCCCTCCGGCGGCCCGAGCTATCACGACAGCGACGGCTCGCACCCGATGAGCGAGGCGGAGATATGGGACACCATCGACGGCTTCGTGCAGGCGGCGCGGCGATGTCGCGAGGCGGGCTTCGACGGCGTCGAGGTCTGGGCCGCCTATCTCGGCATGGTCGATCAGTTCTGGACGCCCTGGTGCAACCGGCGCGAGGACCAATGGGGCGGCTCGCTGGAAAACCGCACCCGCATGTCGCGCGAGATCCTGACCCGCATCCGTAATGTCTGCGGCCCGGATTTCATCATCGGCCTTGCCGTTTCCGACGAGCCGGATGTGAAGGTCGCCCTCCAGCGCGACGAACTGGCGGAAATCGTCAGGATGCATGACGATCTCGGGCTCATCGATTACGTCACCTGCGGCTCGGGCGGTTATCTCGATTTCTACAAGCTGATGCCGACCTTCCTCTACCCGGAAAAGCTCGGCGCCGATCTCGCCGCCGTGCTGAAGGGCGTGGTCAAAAACGCCGTGGTGATCGCCGAAAGCCATATTCGCACCCCGGAAAACGCCGAGACGGTGCTGGGCGAGGGGGCGGCGGATCTCGTCTCCATCGTGCGCGGCCAGATCGCCGATCCGCATCTGGCGGCAAAGGCGGGCGAGGATCGCCCGGAGGATATTCGCGGCTGCATTTCCTGCAACCAGATGTGCTGGGGGCGGCGCTCGCGCGATTACTGGATAAGCTGTCTGATCAACCCCTCCGTTGGCCGCGAGGCCGAATGGGGCGGGGATCGTTTCGTCAGGACGAGTGAGCCGAAGCGGGTGCTGGTGATCGGCGGCGGACCCGCCGGGCTGGAAGCGGCGCGGGTGGCGGCCGAACGCGGCCATGGCGTGACGCTGGCCGAGGCGTCGAGCCGTCTCGGCGGCAATTTCCTGCTGGCGGGCATGCAGCCGCGCCGGGCGCAGATCCTCGACCTCATCGGCTGGTACGAGCGCCAGCTCGAAAAGCTGGGTGTCGAGGTTCGCCTCAACACCTATATCGAAGCCGGGGATATCGATCCGGCCGAATTCGATGTGGTGATCGCCGCCACGGGCTCCTTTTCCCCCGAAACGGGGTTCCAGAAGGCGTTGCCCACGGTCGCGACGATGCCCGGCATCGAAAAGGGCAATGTCTTCACCGTCGAAGCCGTCATGGCGCGGCAGGCGCGTCCGGGCAGGCATGTCCTGCTTCTCGATGAAGGCGGCGGCTGGCGCGGCGGCGGCACCGCCTGGAAGCTCGCGGAAGAGGGCCACCGGGTGACGATCCTCACCCCCGATCCGTTCGTCGGCAAGGAATTGCAGCGCACGGCGGCCGATGTTCCGCTGCGCCAGATCCTGCGAAAGCTCGGCGTCGACTGGATCGTGGAGGCCAGCATCGCCGAATGGCACGGCAACGGCGCGACGATCATCGACCACAATACCGCGGAGCGCCGCTTCGTCGAGGCCGATACGCTGGTGACCGCCACCACGAACGCGCCGATGGACTGGCTGATGCCCGGGCTTGCGGAAATCGGCGTGGCGACGCGCCAGATCGGCGATTGCGCCGCCCCGCGTCAGGCCCCTTACGCATTTTACGAAGGCCGCAAGGCAGGACTGGAGATCTGACATGACCGGAGACATCGAAATTGGCCAGGCCGAAGCCGCGGACCTGGCGCTGAGGGCCTGCCTCGGCGCGGGGGCGGATGCCGCAAGCGCCCGCGCCCTTGCCGATGCGACGCTGTCGGCGGCGCTCTTCGGCCCGGCGACGCTCGGCTTTCCGCATATGCTGGATTACCTCCACAGTTTTCGCGAGGGCCGCATCAATGGCCATCCCGCGCCGGTGCTGAGCCGCCCGTTTCCCGCCATGCTGGCCTGCGACGCCGATGGCGGCGTCGCCCAGCTCGGCTTCGACCTTGCCTTCGCCGATATCGTCGCGGCCGCCCGCAGCTTCGGCATTACGATATTCACGCAGGCGAACAGCTATACGGCGGGTGAACTCGGCTATTATGTGCGCCGCCTCGCCGCCGAAGGGCTCGTGGGACTGGCGGCCACGAACGCGCATGCCATGGTGGCGCCGAAGCCGGGCGGCCCGCCCGTCTACAGCACCAACCCCATGGCCTTCGGCTTTCCGCTCGGCGAAAATTCGCTGCCGATGGTGATCGATCAAGCCTCGAGCGCCACGGCCTTCGTCAACATCATCGCCGCCGCCGCCGAAGGCCGCGCCATTCCGAAGGGCTGGGCCGTGGATGCGGATGGCAACGACACCGACGATCCCGGCAAGGCCCTCGGCGGGGCGCTGCTGCCCTTCGGCGGGCGCAAGGGCGCCAATGTCGCGCTGTTCGTGGAAATGCTGTCGGCGGGCCTTTCGGGCGGGGCGTGGTCGCTCGACACGCCGGATTTCCGCTCGGGGTCCGACCGTCTCGCGGTCGGCCTGACGGTGATCGCCATCATGCCGGGCGCGCCGGAGGCGGGCCTTGCCGCGCGCGCCAATGCGCAGGCGCGCAGGCTTTCGGCGCTCGGCGTGCATATTCCCGGCGTCGGCGAAAGGGAATTTCCGCCGTCGCCCGCACGGAGCCTGACGATACCGGCCGGTATCTATCAGGCCGTTCGCGCATATGCCGATCTCGCCTGAGGCGCTTCCGGAACACGGTTATCCGTAGGTGGCCACGGGGTTGCCCAGAACCTCCATGCGCGGCGTGATGCCAAGGCCGGGCAGGGAGGGCGCGACCACCCGGCCGCCGCTGAGGCCGAAAGGCCCGTCGGCGGTCTTGAGCGTCACGATATCGCGGCATTCGAGCACGCTTCTCAGGTTCTTCTCGGGAACCGTCTGGCCGAGATGGACGATGGCGGCGAAGGCGATGTCCGATCCCGTGGTTTCCTGAACGCTGATGGTGTAGCCAGCGGCAAGGCAGATATCCCGGTGGCGGCGTCCGCGTGTCAGCCCGCCATTCTTGGAAATCTTCAGCCCGATGCCCTCGGCGGCATCGTCGCCGATAAGCTGGGTGATGGCGGCGTCATCCGTCGCAAGCTCGTCGAAGATGATCGGTATGTCGGTGCGGCGGCGCAGCGAAACGCATTCCCGCCAGGTCGCGCAGGGCGCTTCCAGCACGAAATCGAGCCCGGCGGGCAGCAGCCGCAGCATTCTGAGCGCCGTTTCCACCGTCATGCCGCCATTGGCGTCGACGATGAAGAATTCGCCGGGCCGCTTGTCGGCAAGCGAGGCGGCAATGCGTTCGGCATCGGTTGCCGGGTCGTCGCCGATCTTGACGGAATGGGCGATATAGCCCATCGCCCGGTGCTCGGCGACGCGGCGGCGCATGTCGTCCGGCTCGCCCATGTAGATCGAGGAGATCACCGGCATCGCGACATTCGTGCGCCCGCCGAGCAGGTCGCAGACGGGCATGCCCACCGCTTTGCCGAAGACATCCCAGCAGGCGACGTCGATCGCCGTCTTGGCATGGAGATGGCCGGCAAGCGCCTGATCCATCGCCTCGTTGACGCGGTCCACCCGCCTTGGATCGGCGCCGATCAGGCCCGGCGCGATTTCCGCGATCCCGGCGCGCACGCCCCGCGCATGCGAGGCGATCCAGTTCGGGCCGAAGGGCGTGCTTTCTCCCCATCCTTCAAGGCCGGTATTGGTGGTGATGCGCACGAGGGTCGCGTCGAAGCTGCGATATTCCCGCCCGCCGGACAGGCGGTAGACACCCCCGGCATAGGGAAGATCCACCTGGAAAACGTCGATTCGTTCAATCTTCAGATCGGTCATGGATGGTCTCTCACTCGGGAATGACAAGCACGAGCTTGCCGATGATGCCTTTGGACAGGAAATCCGTCTGCGCCTGCGCGATCTCCTTCAGCGGATAGGCGCGGGCGACCAGCGGGCGGATTTCGCCCCGCTCGATATAGGAAACGAGGTTTTCGAAGACGGCGTCCTCCTGGAAGGTGCAGCCGAGGAAGGTGAGATCCTTGAGGTAGAGCGTGCGTACGTCCAGTTCGACGATGGGCCCGGCAATCGCGCCCGCGACGGCATAGCGGCCGCCCTTGCGCAAGACGTCGAGCAGTTCGCCGAAAGACGGACCGGCCGCGACATCGAGCACGGCGTCGACGGTTTCGCGGCCAAGCGCGCCGAGGATGCTTTCGCCGCGTGGCAGCACGCGATCGGCGCCGAGCGCCGCAATCTGCGCGGCCTTCTCGCGCCCGGCGATGGCCGTCACCCGCGCCCCGCGCCGCCTGGCAAGCTGGATCGCGGCCGAGCCGACGCCGCCGGAAGCGCCGGTGATCAGCACATGTTCGCCGCGGCCGATATTCGCCCGGTGCAGCATGCCTTCGGCTGTGGAATAGGCGCAGGGTATGGAGGCGAGTTCGGCGTCGCTCCAGCCGCATTCCACCCGGTAGGTCTCCCGCGATGGCGCCCTGGCATACTGGGCAAAGCCGCCGTCGCATTCCGAGCCGAAGGTCCAGCACTCGAACGGGCGGTAATCCACATAGGTCCGCAGCATGTTGCGCACGATCACCCGCTCGCCGATGCGGGCGGGATCGGCGCATTCGCCCACGGCAACGATGCGGCCGCAGCAATCGGCGCCCTGGATGCGCGGAAAGGCCATGGCCGCGCCCGACCAGGTGGCGTCGGCATCCTGCGCGGACTGGAAGCCGCCGAGGCCGCCGCTTTCCGTGCCCGATGTGACCTGCTTGGAGTACCAGCCGATGCGGGTGTTGATATCGGTGTTGTTCACACCGGCGGCGGCGACGCGGATCAGCACCTCGCCGGGGCCGGGCCGGGGCACGGGAAGATCCTCGCGATAGACGAGCCGGTCCATGCCGCCATGGCCTGTGAGCACCACGCCCGTCATGCGCTCGGGAAGGGCGGCGTCAACCGGCGCCGGTCTGGAAACATCGGGTGTCATGGCGGGCTCCTGCCTCCGTTGCCGTCAGGGCCTTCATTGCTATCGGGGCGGCGTTTGCGCGCAACACCCGTAATTCTCAGGCCTCGGTTGAGTTTTTCTCAATCGAACGCTAGCCTTGCCGCAAAACCTGTCCCGCAAGGGCCGCATTCATAGGTGCAGGCAGTGGTTCGCCGCTTTTACGACCTTCCATCGATGACGGCGCTCGCGACCTTCGAGGCCTGCGCGCGCCATTGCAGCTTCAAGCTGGCTTCCGCCGAGCTGAATGTCACGCCCGGCGCCGTCAGCCGCCAGATCAAGGCGATAGAGGCGGATCTCGGCGTGCCGCTGTTCGCGCGCAAGGCCAGGGGCGTGACCCTGACCCCGGCGGGCGAGGAGCTTTACGCGGTGCTGGCCAACGGCTTTTCGCGGGCCGCCGATGTCGTGCGCTCCATCCGCCGGGGCGACGGATCCCGCAATGTCATCATGGCCTGTTCGGATGTCTTCGCGACGATGTGGCTCATTCCCCGCATGCCGGATTTCTGGCGCAGCGTCGCTGACGTGACTGTAGATCACCTCATCTCCGACGACACCAGAACCTTCCGCCGCGCCGAGGTGGAATTGCGCATACGCTACGGCCTTGGCGCATGGATCGACGAGACGGCGGAGTTTCTGTTCGGCGATTGCCTCTACCCCGTATGCAGCCCGGGATTCGCCGCGGCGCATGCGGGCGCCACCGGCCAGTCGCTGCCCGGCCTGCCGCTTCTCGATGTGAACTGGATCGATCCCGACTGGATGGGGTGGGACGAGGTGCTGCTGCGCGCTGGCATCCGGCAGCATGCCAGCAATATCAGGCGTTTCGGGAAATTCAGCGTCGCGCTTCAGGCGGCGATGGCGGATCAGGGGCTCGTCGTCGGCTGGGACCGCATGGTGCGGCCGATGATCGATGCGGGACAGCTCGTGCGCTTCACCGATCTCGTCATCGCCTCCCCGGGCGGTTATTACCTGACATGGAACACCAGCCGCGATCTCTCGCCCGCCGCAACCTTGCTCCGCGACTGGGTGCGGAAAATCGCCCGGGTGGAGCGGGAGGCAATCGCCTATGGAGCTGGCCCCTCACCCTAACCCTCTCCCCGCCTGCGGGGAGAGGGGACTTGCCCCGCGAATAGCTGTTATTTTGAGGAAACCGGAGCGGCATATCCCCTTCTCCCCGCCTGCGGGGAGAAGGTCGCGGCAGCGGGATGAGGGGCTTCTCGCCATAACAAGATAGCCCTGTCCTTATGCCGGCAGGCAGAGGGGGTCTTCCATAAGCGATTGCCTTTTGCCTCGCGGCGGCCCCAAAGACTTCGCCTAGCTCGTTCTCACCAGCCAATCCGCGAACAGCCGCGATTGCGCCGTCGCCTTCGCATGGATCTTCAGATGAAAGGGCACGGGCGAGGCGACGGATTGCGGCACCAGAGGCACGAGCCGCCCGGCCTCCATCACGCTTTTCACCAGCCCGTCCCAGCCCAGCATCGCGCCGACATCGTCCTGAGCGGCCTGAAGCGCGATCATGTAGTTGTTGACGTAAAACCCGCGGCCCTTCGGCGGCGCGCATCCCAGCGACTGGAACCAGCCGGTCCAGGTCGTCCAGCCGTTTTCCTCGTTGCTCATGTGGATGAGCGGCGCTCGCAGCAGATCCTCCAGCGTGGCGATGCGGTGCTGCGCGGCGAAGGCGGCGGTGCCCAGCGCCAGGATGCGGTCCTGGAAGAGAATGCGGTGCTCGACGCCGTTTTCCTCCGGATCGCCATAGTGGATGCTGAGGTCACAGGGGCCGCTGGCGCCGGGAATGTCGCTGACGATCTGGGAGACGGTCACGGCCGGATAGGTTTTCCAGAAGGCGGCAATCTTGGGCGTCAGCCAGAGGGCGCTGACCGCCGTGGTGGTGCGGATCGTCACGTCGACGGTGTCGCGGCGGTCGCGGATCTGCATGACCGTATCCGAGATCGCCTCGAAGCCGCGCCGGATCGAGAGAAACAGGAAAGCCCCTTTCTCCGTCAGCTCGACGCCACGGCTGCGGCGGACGAACAGGCTGCATCCCAGATCCGTCTCCAGCGCCTTGATCTGGTGGCTGATCGCCGCTGGCGTCACGTTCATCTCGCCCGCGGCATCCTTGAAGCTCGCCTTGCGGGCGGCGGATTCGAAGCAGGCGAGGGCGGTGAGCGACGGCAGGTCATAGGGTCTTCGCATGCGGGACGCCCTGTCGTTTTGCGAGTTTAGTTTAACTAATCTGACTTCAAAAAAAGTGCTGTTGTCAACCGGGTTTGCCGCAATAAAAATTCCGCCCAGTTAAACCCATCGAACGTGGAACCCTGCCATGACGACCTTTTCGCCCTCCATTCACGACCTGCTGGCCCGCCGCATTCCCGGCCATGCCCTCGAACAGCCCTTCTACACCTCGCCCGCCGTCTACGATCTCGATCTGGAGCATATCTTCTACAGGGAATGGCTTTATGCGGTTCCGGCCTGCCAGCTCGTCAAGGCGGGCAGCTACGTCACCCTGCGCGTCGGCGCCTATGAGGTGATCATCGTGCGCGGCCGCGACGGCGAAATCCGCGCCTTCCACAATTCCTGCCGCCACCGGGGCTCGCTGATCTGCAAGGCGCGGCAGGGGCAGGTGGCGAAGCTCGTCTGTCCCTATCATCAATGGACCTACGAACTCGACGGCAAGCTGATCTGGGCCAACGACATGGGGCCGGATTTCGACGCATCCAGACACGGGCTGCGGCCGGTCAGCCTGCGCAATCTCGAAGGGCTGATCTATATCTGTCTGTCGCAGACGCCGCCGGATTTCGACGCCTTCGCCGAGACGGCCCGTCCCTATCTCGCGATCCACGATCTCGCCGACGCCAAGGTCGCCCATACCTCGACCATCGTGGAAAAGGCGAACTGGAAGCTGGTCTGGGAGAACAACCGGGAATGCTACCATTGCAGCAGCAACCATCCCGCCCTCTGCCGCTCTTTCCCGCTCGATCCCAATGTCGCGGGCGTTTCGCCGGATGGATCGGTTTCGGCTGTGCTTCAGGCGCATTTCGACCGCTGCGAAGCCTCCGGCGCGCCCTCGCAGTTCCGGATTTCCGAAGACGGCCAGTATCGGCTGGCGCGCATGCCGTTGCAGGAAAAGGCGGTGAGCTACACCATGGACGGCAAGGCCGCCGTCGGGCGCAATCTCGGCCGCGTCCGCCTGCCCGATGCGGGCACGCTGCTGAAATTCCATTACCCGACCACCTGGAACCACTTCCTGCCCGATCATTCGCTGACCTTCCGGGTAATGCCGATCAGCCCGATGGAAACGGAAGTCACCACCACCTGGCTGGTGCACAAGGATGCCGTCGAGGGCGTGGATTACGACCTGAAGCGGCTGACGGAAGTATGGATCGCCACCAATGACGAGGATCGCGAGATCGTCGAGACCAACCAGCAGGGCATTCTTTCGCCCGGTTACGTTCCCGGCCCCTATTCGCCGAATCAGGAAAGCGGCGTCATTCAGTTCGTGGACTGGTACGCCACCTGGCTCGAACGCTCGCTCGCCCCGATGCGGCAGGCGGCGGAATAAGCCCGATGAGCGCCTTCAAGAACCTCTCCTTCTGGAGCGACGCGGAAATGCTGGAATGCGTGACGCGCACGCCGGAAGCGCCCGATGTCGTGACCTTCAGCTTCCAGAGCCCGTCCGGGGCGCTGTTCAACCACGATCCCGGACAGTTCGTCACGCTGGAATTGCCGGTGCCGGGCGGGCCGCTCTACCGCACCTATACGATTTCGTCCTCGCCGTCGCGGCCGACGGCGCTGACGATCACCGTCAAGGCTCAGCGCGCCTCCATCGGCACCCGCTGGATGCTCGACAATCTGCACAAGGGCATGCGCATCCGGGCGATCGGCCCCGCCGGGACATTCTCGATCGTCCATCATCCGGCTGAGAAATACCTCTTCATCTCGGCGGGCTCCGGCATCACGCCGATGGTGGCGATGACGACATGGCTCTACGATTCCGGGCGCGAGCCGGATATCGTCTTCATCAACTGCGCCCGCCGCCCCTCGGAGATCATCCTGCGCGAGCGCATGGAGCTGATGGCCTCGCGCATCGTCGGCATCGACCTGAAATGGGTGGTCGAGGAGGCCGATCCCTACCGGCCATGGACCGGCTACCGGGGCATGTTCAACCAGATCATGCTCGGCCTGATGGCGCAGGATTATCTGGAGCGCGAGGTCTTCTGCTGCGGCCCGGAACCCTTCATGCGCGCGGTGCGCGAGGCGCTGGCGGGCCTTGGCTACGATATGAGCCGCTATCATCAGGAAAGCTTCGCGGCCGAGCCCGCAGAGGCCGAAACCGTTCCCGAGGATGTGGTTCCCGATGCGCAGAACCAGGCGGAAATCGAGTTCACGCTATCCGGCGTCATCGCGAAATGCAGCGAGACGGACACGATCCTCGCCGCCGCCAAGGCTTCCGGGCTCTTCATTCCCTCGGGATGCGGCATGGGCATCTGCGGCACCTGCAAGGTGCGCAAGGCCGGGGGGCAGGTCCATATGGTCCACAATGGCGGCATCACCGACGAGGATATCGAGGACGATTATATCCTCGCCTGCTGCTCCAAGCCGCTGGGGCGCGTGAGCATCGAGGCGTAGCGCGCAAAAGCTTCATCGCCTGCCATGCAGGCGATGAAGCTGTGAGGCATGAGCGTCACACGCCCATCGGGAAGGCCCGGTGCTCCCGGCTTTCCTTGCGGCGGCGCATTTCCTCGGGGGCGTCGAGCCAGTTCGCCCCGTGGTTCCGGAGCAGGAACAGGTAGACCAGCAGCGATGCGGCAATCAGCACGGTGACGTAGACGACGAACAGCGGAACATGCCCGCTGCTTTTGGCGGCGGCATAGAACACCGGCGCGGTGCCGCCGAAGCAGGAATTGGCGACCGCGTAACCGAGGCCGACGCCGAGCGCGCGGATATGCGTGGGGAACATCACCGCTTTCACCACCGCGTTGATGGAGGTGTAGCCGGTGAGGATGACGAAGCCGAGCGTCAGGATGGCGAAGGACAGGAAGCCGTTGGTCACCCCCGGCAGCACGAAGAACAGAACCCAGGTGAACAGCACGCCGCCGATGCCGAAGAACACCAGCAGCGAGCGGCGGCCCACCCGGTCGGATACATAGCCGCCGACGGGTTGCAGCACCATCAGGATGATCAGCGCGACCAGCGAAACCACCGAGCCGGTGATCGGGCTGTCGGAGAAGCTGGCCTTGACGATGTTCGGGCCGTTGATGGAATAGGCGTAGAAGGCGACCGTGCCGCCCATCGTCACCAGGAAGCAGGCCAGCAGTTCCTTCCAGTAGTTGCTGAACAGCTCGGCCATGGAGCCGGAACCGGCGGCCTTGCCCTTCTTGACCGATTGCAGCTCCTCATGGCTCATGGATTCGTCCATGGTGCGGCGCATCCACAGAACGACGAGGGCGCCGACGCCGCCGATCAGGAACGCCAGGCGCCAGCCCCATTCGCTGATGGCGTCATGGGATGTGGACAGCAGCAGCGCCAGGAACAGCGCCTGCGCGAGCACATGCCCGCCCACCAGCGTCACGTAATGGAAGGACGCCAGAAAACCGCGATGCCGGGGCACCGCCGCCTCGGTGAGATAGGTGGCCGAGGTGCCGTATTCCCCGCCGGTGGCAAAGCCCTGCACCAGACGGCAGGCGATCAGGATGACGGCGGCAAATCCCCCGATGGTAAGCTGCGTCGGGGTGATGGCGATGACGAAGGAGCAGACCGACATGATCGTGACCGACAGCGTCAGCGCCGCGCGCCGCCCGCGCCGGTCGGCGAAGCGGCCGAAATACCAGGAGCCGACCGGGCGCATCAGGAAGGTGAGCGCGAAGATCGCCCAGATGTAGATATTGGCGTTCTTGTCGTCGGGGCTGAAGAAGTGATGCTCGAACGAGGAGGCGAAAACGGAATACACGTAAACGTCATACCATTCGACCAGATTGCCCGCGGATCCCTTGATGGTGTTGGAGACCGAGCGCCGCAGGTTGGTCGGCATGCGTGGTGTATCTATGGTTGCATCTATGGATGACATGTAAGCCTCTTCCCATTGAGATTGCAGCAATGCTCATGCCCTTGGCGCTGACCAGCCTATACAGATCTACGTACCTGCGCGAGAAGTTTCTCGCCTGAACAGGGGCGGAAAACACCGGGCGATTTTTGACGTTTCGTCATTCCGCAGGCCCCGCAAAACCACCGCCAGGGAGCGGGTGTAAATTAAACTTGCCACATGGATATTATTATGTCAGCTTGCCGCCGACACTGAGGAACGGCCCGGGACTGGCCTGACGCAGAGGTGGCCGCGCCGGCAGTTTCCCTTCACGGCGCCAAAGATTTCGAGGCGCACAGGATGGATGCATCAGTCAGGCCGATGATCGATATCCGCGGAATTGGAAAATTCTTCGGCGCGGGCGCGTCGAGCCTGCGGGTGCTCTCGCAGGTGAATGTGCAGATCCGGGAAAACGACTTCTTCACCCTGCTTGGGCCTTCCGGTTGCGGCAAGACGACGCTTCTGCGGCTGATCGCCGGTTTCGAGCAGGCCAGCGAAGGCCAGATCCTCATCGATGGCGAGACGATGGAGGACAGGCCGCCGTTCCAGCGCCCGGTCAACACCGTTTTCCAGAGCTACGCCCTGTTTCCGCATCTCACCGTTGCCGAAAACATCGCCTTCCCGCTGGAGATGAAGGGCGTGCCGCAGGCCG
>JBDHTA010000085.1:0-16762 GCA_039808465.1 Rhizobiaceae bacterium
CGCTTCCCCGACGACGCGCTCGGCGTCGATATCGACAGCACCAATCCGGCCGACCGCTGGCTTGCCGATTACCGCCGCGAGGCGGCGCGCCAGGCCTCCCGCGATCCGGTTCCGCAGCCGCTCGGGCGCTTCGGCGAGAACGAATACGGGCTTGCCGATTTCGCGGGCAATGTCTGGGAATGGACCGCGACCTGCAACCGGCGCGTCAATCTCGACAAGGCGGGCGATATCGTCAGCGACGTTTCGGCCTGCGGCATCTATGTCGCCAGCGGCAAGCACCGGGCGGCGATGAGTTCCTTCGTGCGCAATCCCAAGGGCGGCGGCTGCGCGGTCGGCGTGCCGCCGGACAATGTCGGCTTCCGGCTCGTCAAGGACACGCGCTGGTATGCGCCCCTGCTCGCCACCCTCAGGGCGCGGGGTTTTCGGATCTGAGGCGATAACGTCGCTTTCGGCAAAAGGAATGGCGTGTTAGGATCCGGCACCTTTCACGCAACAGGGGGTTCAGTGTGAAAATCGACCGGACCGTCGTGCGCTCGCTTGCCGTGTTCGAAAGGATGGCGGACGAGGATCTCGACAGGCTGCTCGCCCATGCGTCGGCCTGGCGGGTTTCGCAGGGCGATACCGTCTTCGAACAGGGAGACCCGGCCGAAAACTTCTTCCTGCTGCTGCACGGGCGCCTGAAGGTGACGCAGGTGACGCCGGACGGCCAGCAGATCATCGTGCGCGTCGTCCATCCCGGCGATCTCTTCGGCTTCGCCAGGGCCTTGCGGCGGACGGATTATCCCGGCACCGCGCGCGCCGCGACGGAAAGCGTCGTTCTCGGCTGGCCCGCGACCCTTTGGCCGCAATTCGTGGAACAGAACCCCCATCTCGCCGTCAGCACCATGCAGACCATCGGTCAGCGGCTGGAGGAGGCGCATACGCGCATCCGCGAAATGTCGACGCAGGAGGTGGAGCGCCGCGTGGCGCATGTGGTGCTGCGCCTTTCCCACCATGCCGGGCGCAAGGAGAGCGAGGGCATCCGCATCGATTTTCCGATCTCGCGGCAGGATATCGCCGAAATGACCGGCACGACGCTGCACACCGTCTCGCGCATTCTCAGCGCCTGGGAATCGCGCGGCCTCGTGGAAGGCGGCCGCCAGAAACTGCTGATCCGCGATCCCGGCGGCCTTTCGGCGCTGGCCGAAGGCGGGCGCGATTGAATTTTCCGCAAGGGCGGCTTCCCCCGCCGTCCCCCCGCAGCCGTATTGCGCGCCAAAGCGAATTGACAGAATAGAATTTTACCGTGTATTGCATACAAAAAATATACATCTAATCTGCGCATGCATCTGGAAGGGGGATTCCTGTCATGACGAGCAGTCAAAATCCATCGGCGTCCGGGCCGTGGGGAGTGCCGGTGCGCATCTCCGAAGGGCTTCTGAAGATTGAGCGCTATGCAGTCGCCTTCCTGATCACCCTGCTCAGCGGCGCGATCCTGTTGAATGTCGGCACGCGCTGGATCGGCGCTCCGCTCTACTGGATCGACGAATTCGCCGTTTATTGCATGGTCTGGCTCACCTTCTTCGGGGCGTCCGCCATGACGCGGCTGCGGCTGGATTTCGCGGTGACCATGATGACGGAGCGGCTGTCCGCGTCCGCCGCCGCCCGCTGCCGGATCATCGCGACCCTTGTCGTCGTCATCTTCAGCGTGTCGCTTGCGGTGATGTGCTGGGTCTGGCTGGATCCGGTCGGCATCGCCGCGTCCGGCTTCGACGCCAAGGCCTATGCGGGCAAGGCGTTCAACTTCGTCTATACCGAGCGCACCCAGACGCTGAACTGGCCGACCTGGGTTCTCTACATGATCCTGCCCATCTTCGCGGTCTCGATGACCATTCACGGGCTTGCCAATCTGGTCGAGGATCTCGGCTGGGTGGAGAAGGTGAAACGCGACATGGTAATCAACGCGGAAGAGGCGGTGAACTGATGCTGACGACTGCCGCCTTTCTCATCGTCATGCTGGTCGGGGTGCCGATCGGCCTGTGTCTTTGCGTGACCGCCGTCGCCTATGTGGTGCTGTCGGGCAATCCAATCCTGTTCCAGAGCTATCCGTTGCAGATGTTCAACGCGGTGGACAGCTACGGTCTGATCGCCATTCCGCTTTTCATCCTGATCGGCGAGATCATGAATGCGGGCGGCATCACCAAGAAGATCGTCGACATGGCGATGGCCTTCGTCGGCTCGCTGCGCGCCGGTCTTGCCTATGTGAACGCCATCGCCAACATGTTCGTCGCCTCCATTCTGGGTTCGGCCACGGCGCAGGTGGCGATCATGTCGCAGATCATGGTCCCGGAAATGGAAAAGAAGGGCTATGACAAGGATTTCGCCGCCGGTCTGACCGCCTATGGCGGCATGCTGGGGTCGATCATGCCGCCCTCGGTCATGTTCGTGGTCTACAGCGTCATGGCGCAGGTTTCCGTCAGCGACATGCTGATGGCGGGCCTGGTGCCGGGCCTGATCCTGACGGCGCTGTTCTGCATCGTCATCGCCATCATCGGCCACTATCGCCAGCTTCCGCGCAGCGCCCCGCAAACCCTGCGCGAAAGGGCGCGCACGGTGTGGGCGGCGGTGCCGTCGCTGTCCATTCCCGTCGTCATCGTCGGCTCGATCTTCTCGGGCTTCGCCAGCGCCACGGAAGCCGGGGCGGTGGGGGCGGTGATGTCGCTCGTCATCGGCCGGTTCTGGACGAAGCAGCTCAAGTTCTCGCAACTGCCCGCGATCATGACGCGCGCCGGGCTGTATTCGGCCATCGTGCTGTTCCTGGTCGTCGCGGCCGGCGTGCTGTCGTGGATCCTCGTGTTCGGCAAGGTGCCGCAGGAAGTCGCGGGCTGGATCCAGACCGTCGCCAAGGATCCGATCACCTTCATGCTGCTCGTCAACGTGATCCTGCTGGTGATCGGAACCGTGATCGACGGCATTCCCGGGTTGATCATGACCGTTCCGATCCTGCTTCCCATCGCGACGCAGGTCTACGGCATCGATCCGCACCATTTCGGCGTCGTGGTCGTCATCAATCTGGTGCTGGGGCTGCTGTCGCCGCCGGTGGGGCTGTGCTTCTTCGTCGCCGCCGCCGCCACGGGCGCCAATCCGGGCCGGATGTTCATGGTGACCATACCCTTCTTCCTGATTACCTGCGTGCTGCTGGTCCTGCTTTCGATCTTTCCCGGCATTTCGCTCATTTTCATCGGTCAATAAAAATCAACTGTGGAGGATAAGATGATTAAAGTTTCCCGCCGTCATTTCCTGGCCGGGGCGGCCGCCCTGCCGTTCGCGGCGCCCATGGTGGCCCGCGCCCAGGCGACGGAACTGCGCCTGGGCCTGATCACCCCGGTCGGCCACTCCTGGAACGACGCGGCGCTGCGCCTCGGCGACGTGCTCAAGGAGCGCAGCGACGGCCGCCTGACCATTTCGGTCTTCCATTCCGGCCAGCTCGGCAACGAACCGGCGATGATGCAGCAATTGCAGTCCGGCGCTCTGGAACTGGGCATCATTCAGGCGGCCGAACTCGGTTCGCGCGTCGATCACATCGCCGCGATCAATGCGCCCTATCTGGTGCGCTCGACGGATGCGGTGGCGAAATTCGTCCGCCATCCCGAAGTGCTGAAGCTGTTCGAGGTGCTGCCGCAGGAAACCGGCACCATCGGCCTCGGCTGGGCGATCACCGGCATGCGCACGGTCTTCTCGGCCAAGCCGATCGAGAGCATCAAGGATCTGAACGGGATGAAGCTTCGCATCAACCCGACGCCGGTCTATCGCGATTTCTACCAGCTTCTCGGGGCCGCGCCGACGCCGATCCCGACGCCGCAGGTGTTCGACGCCATGTCGAACGGCCAGGTCGACGGGCTGGAAGCCGACATCGAATTCTCGTGGAACCAGCGTTTCGACAAGGTCGCGAAGTCGATCCTGCGCATGAACGCCCTGTTCATGCCCGCCGCCGCCGTGGCTTCGGGCCGCTTCTGGGCCAACCTGCCGGACGCCGACCGCGAGCTGATCTCCTCCTCGGTCAAGACCGTTCTCGACGAGCAGATCGACTCGCTCGCCTCCGAGGAGCCGGGCCTGATCAAGAACTTCGAAGGCACCGGCGTTCCGATCCATGTCGTGCCGGAAGAAGACACCACCGAGCTGATCGCGGCCTTCGACAAGATCTGGGTGCCGAAGGCTCCGGTCATCACGCGCCTGCGCGAAATCGGCGCAAGCCTCTGAAAATCGTGAGGGATCCGGGCCGTTTTGCGGCCCGGATCCGTTCCCGCGCCCGGAGCTGGCGCTCTATCCCGTTGTTTTTACGCATTTCCGGCGCTGGAAATGCCTCAGGAGAGCAGGCTTGAATACGGCCATCATGTCGCTGGAACAGATTTATGATGTGTCGTTCCGTATTCTGCTGCACAACGGTCTGGCCGAGGACGCGGCGCGCATCATTGCCGATGTCGTGACCCGCGCCGAAGCCGACGCCTGCCGCTCGCACGGGCTATACCGCATGGCGGGCTATGCCGCCTCGCTCCGCTCCGGCCGTGTCAACGGCGCGGCGCGGCCGGTGGTCCGGCATTCGGCGGTAAGCGTGCTGCGGGTGGATGGCGACGGCGGCTTTGCCCCGCATGCCACGGCGCTCGCGCTTCCCGCCCTGATCGAGACCGTGCGCCGCAACGGCATCGCCGCCATGGCGATCGGCAATTCCCATCATTTTTCCGCGCTCTGGGCCGATCTGGAACCGCTCGTCGATGCCGGGCTGGTGGCTTGGAGCTTTGTCGTCGGGCAATGCGCGGTGGCGCCTTATGGCGGCACGCAGAGGCTGATGGGCACCAATCCCATCGCCTTCGGCTGGCCCCGGCCCGATGGCGGCGCCTTCCTCTTCGATTTCGCCACCAGCGCCGCGGCCCGCGGCGAGGTGGAACTGAAGCGGCTGGCGGGCGAAAAGCTGCCCGAAGGATGGGCCATCGACGCGCAGGGACGCCCGGCGACCGATCCCGCCGCCGCTCTCGAAGGCGCGCTGCTGCCCTTCGGCGGCCATAAGGGTTCGGCGCTGTCGATGATGGTCGAACTCGTCGCCGGTCCGCTGATCGGCGAGATGACCAGCCGCCAGGCGGCGGCGCTGAACATTTCCGATAGCGGCCCGCCGCCCGGCGGCGAGCTTTACATCGTGCTGGACCCGGCCGCCTTCGGCCATGACAGCCGCAGCATCGGCGAGCATTTTTTCGCCGACGCCCTTGCCCAGCCGGGCCTGCGGCTGCCTTCGGAGCGCCGCCACGCGGCGCGGGCGCGCAGCCGCGCCCAAGGCGTCGAGGTTCCCGAAAGCCTGCAACGGGAACTCGAAGGGCTGCTGCATGCCTGACGGTCCCGCTCGCCGCACATCCCGTCAACCCGCCACCTGAAAGGATTGCCCATGCCGATCATCCGCATCGAACTTTTCCCCGGCCGCAGCCACGAGACCAAGATGGAGATCGCCGAGGGGATCACGCAGCTTCTCGAGGACAAGGCCGGGATCAACCGGTCGGCGACGACGATCCTGTTTACCGAAGTGTCGCCTACGGACTGGGTCGTCGCCGGAAAGCCCTATGCGACGCCGGAACGCTCCGGCAACTGAGGTTCACAGATCCGGCCGGATGCCGGTCCGCATCTGCAATGACGATTTCATAGAAATGCTTTATACGGACGCTCGCTGTCATCGACTCAACGGCGGGCGTGACAGCCGTTGCTTCCCGCAAGCTTCGATCCTGGATATTCCGCCGCGGAGAACTGGTTTGCCGCAAGAAATTGAGCCCGGCGTGAAGGGCGTCCGCCCATGAAGATCGCTGTCGTCGGCACGGGATATGTCGGCCTGGTATCGGGGGTCTGCCTGTCCGATTTCGGCCACGAAGTCATTTGCCTGGACAAGTCCGCCGAGAAGATCGCCTCGCTGGAGCGCGGCGAAATTCCGATCTACGAGCCCGGCCTCGACATCGTGATGGCGCGCAACGTGGCGGCGGGGCGGCTTCGCTTCGGCATGGAGATCGCCGCCGCCGTGGCATGGGCGGATGCCGTTTTCATCGCGGTCGGCACGCCGTCGCGGCGCGGCGACGGCCATGCGGATCTGACCTATGTGATGGCGGCGGCCGAGGAGGTTGCGCAGGCAATCCGCGGCTATACCGTCGTCGTGACTAAGTCCACGGTTCCGGTCGGCACCAATCGCAGGATCGAGCAGGTCATCCGCGCCGCCAATCCGGCCGCCGAATTCGATGTCGCCTCCAATCCGGAATTCCTGCGCGAAGGCGCGGCGATCAACGATTTCATGCATCCGGACCGGGTGGTGATCGGGGTGGAGTCGGAGCGCGCCCGCGATGTGCTGAGCGATGTCTACCGCCCGCTGTTCCTGCGCGAATTTCCGATCGTCTATACCGGTCTGGAAAGCGCGGAGATGATCAAATACGCCTCCAACGCCTTCCTCGCCACCAAGATCGGCTTCATCAACGAAATCGCCGCCCTGTGCGAGCGCGCTGGCGCGGATGTGAAGGCGGTGGCCAAGGGCATGGGGCTCGACCGCCGTATCGGCAACACCTTCCTGCATGCAGGGCCCGGATATGGCGGCTCGTGCTTTCCCAAGGATACCTCCGCGCTGGTGCGTATCGGCCAGGAGCATGGCGTGCCGATGAGCATCGTCGAGACCGTCATCTCGGCCAATGAGCACACCAAGCGGCGGATGATCGACAAGGTGACCGATCTTTGCCAGGGCGTGATCAGCGGTTGCCGCATCGCCGTTCTCGGCGTTACCTTCAAGCCGAATACCGATGACATGCGCGAAGCGCCCAGCCTCACCGTCATTCCGGCGCTGCTCGGCGCGGGCGCGCAGGTGCGCGTCGCCGATCCGCAGGGGCGGCGCGAGGGGGAGCATCTGCTGCCCGGCGTCGAATGGATGAACGATGCGTACAAGGCCGCCGAAGGCGCCGATCTGCTGGTGATCCTCACCGAGTGGAACGAGTTCCGGGCGCTCGATCTGGCAAGGCTCGCGGCGGTGATGTCGAAGCCCCGGATGGCCGACCTGCGCAATATCTATGACGAAGCGGATGTGCTCGCCGCCGGGTTCGAGGCCTATGTTGGAGTTGGAAGGTGACTGTTCAAAAAGCGCCTGCATGCAGGGTGTTGATTACCGGCACGGCCGGATTCATCGGTTTTCATCTTGCAAAGCTGCTTCTTTCCGAAGGCTTCCGCGTCCACGGCTATGACGGGATGACGGATTATTACGACGTGCGGCTGAAACAGCGGCGGCATGGCATCCTGCTCCAGAACCCGAATTTTTCGGCCACGGAAGCGCTGCTGGAGGATCAGGCCCGTTTCGACGCCGTCTCCAGCGAGTTCGCGCCGGAGGTGATCGTGCATCTCGCCGCGCAGGCGGGCGTGCGCCACAGCCTCGAAAACCCCCGCGCCTATATCGACGCCAATGTGGTCGGCACCCTCAATGTTCTGGAGGCGGCGCGGCGGCTGGCGGTGCGTCACCTGCTGATGGCGTCCACATCCTCGGTGTACGGCGCGAACGAGGAGATGCCCTTTACCGAAACCGAGAAGGCCGACACCCAGTTGTCGATCTACGCGGCAACCAAGAAGGCCAATGAGAGCATGGGCCATGCCTATGCGCATCTGTGGAACCTGCCGATCACCATGTTCCGCTTCTTCACCGTTTACGGCACATGGGGAAGGCCGGATCTCGCCCTCTACAAATTCGTGGATGCGATCCTCGATGACCGGCCGATCGATATCTACAATCACGGCGACATGTATCGCGATTTCACCTATGTCGACGATCTGGTTCGCGGCATCCGGCTGCTGATCGACGCCGTTCCCGCGCGCCCGGCCTCGGCGGAGGAGATCGCGCCGGGCGATAGCCTGTCGCCAGCCGCGCCCTTCCGCATCGTCAATATCGGCAATTCCGAAAAGGTGCGGCTGCTCGATTTCGTGGAGGCGATCGAGGATTGCCTGGGCAAGAAGGCGGTCCGCAATTACATGGGCATGCAGAAGGGCGACGTGCCCGCCACATGGGCGGATGCGAACCTGCTGCAAACCCTGACCGGCTATCGCCCGCAGACCGATTTCCGCGACGGCATCGCCCGCTTCGTCGCCTGGTTCAGAGACTATTATCAGAAATGAAAGGCAGCCAGTTCATGCAGTCGAGGGATCACGCCACGCTGGCCGTCATCGGCCTGGGCTACGTCGGTCTGCCCCTGGCGGTGGAGTTCGGCAAAATCCGCCCGGTCATCGGCTTCGACATCAATACGGACCGCATCGCGGAATTGCGCGGCGGGCGGGATCACACGCTGGAAACGGCGCCGGAGGAGCTGGCGGAGGCCGCCCACCTGCGGTTCACGTCCGATCCCGCCGATCTGGCGAAGGCCAGCATCTACATCGTCACCGTTCCCACGCCGATCGATGCCCAGAAGCAGCCGGACCTGACGCCGCTGATGAAAGCCTCCGAAACGCTGGGGCGCGTTCTCAAGCGCGGCGATATCGTTATCTATGAATCGACGGTCTATCCCGGCGCCACCGAAGAGGATTGCGTGCCCGTGCTCGAACGCGTGTCGGGCCTGACGTTCAACGAGGATTTTTTCTGCGGCTACAGCCCCGAGCGCATCAATCCCGGCGACAAGGCGCATCGCCTGACGACGATCCGCAAGGTCACGTCCGGCTCGACGCCCGAGATTGCGGACGCGGTCGACGCGCTCTATGCCTCGATCGTCACGGCGGGAACCTACAAGGCGGAAAGCATCCGCGTCGCCGAGGCGGCGAAGGTGATCGAGAACATCCAGCGCGACCTCAACATCGCGCTCATCAACGAGATGGCGATCATCTTCAACCGCATGGGCATCGATACCGAAGCCGTGCTGAAGGCGGCGGGCACCAAGTGGAACTTCCTGCCCTTCCGCCCCGGCCTGGTGGGCGGGCACTGCATCGGCGTCGATCCCTATTACCTCACCCACAAGGCGCAGGCGATCGGATATTATCCGGAGATCATTCTGGCGGGCCGCCGCATCAACGACGGAATGGGCGCCTATGTGGCGGGGCGGATGGTCAAGGCCATGCTGAAACGGCGCATCCAGATCGATGGCGCCAAAGTCCTGATCCTCGGGCTCGCCTTCAAGGAAAACTGCCCGGACCTGCGCAACACCCGCGTCATCGATGTCGCGGCCGAGCTTGCCGAATACGGCATCAGCGTCGATATCCACGACCCCTGGGTCGACCCTGCCGAGGCCTTGCGGGAATACAGGGTCGAGATATCGGGCGAACCGGACACCGAAGCCTATGACGGCATCATCATCGCCGTCGCCCACCGCCAGTTCGCGGAAAGCGGCGAGGCGGGCATCCGCAAGTTCGGCAAGGCGGTGCATGTTCTCTACGATCTGAAGAACGTCCTGAAACCCGGGGAGAGCGATTACCGGCTGTAGTTCCCGGCCCTGTTTTTCCGCATGCCGCGCAGCGGGGTTGCGCGGCATGCGGCGCCGGTTTCCTTACATGCCCGTCCAGGCCGTGCCGTTCCAGAACTGCGGCGCGTGCGCGGTGGTGTTGTAGATCATCAGTCCCTCGGCGGGCGCGGCGATGGCGTTGCGCTCGGCTTCCGACATGCGCGGCGGCAGAAAGCCGCGGCCGCTGCTGGCGATCTCCATCTGCGCGGAAGCGTGTGGCGTAGCGGTGCCGATGCCGACATTGGCGTTGAGGAGCGCGATGCGGCCGGAGGCATCGAGGCGCAGGCGCTCGTTTCCGGCGGCGGTTCCGCCCTGATAGAATTTCACCGGCACGCTGGAGGCAAGGCTCATGAACGCCAGTTCCTGCGCCATGTCGGGCGCCGCCGGATTGCCGTATTGCAGCCCTGCGACCTGCGCGCCGGAATTGTTGTAGATTTTCAGCCCGGCCCATTTGGTGATGTCGGAAGCCCGCATGCCGATGATCGCGCTGGCATTGGTCACGAAAAGCTGGGTGGCCGAAAACGGGTTGCCGCCGACGCCGATCTCGCCCGTCGTCCTGTTGACGGTGAGGGCGGTCTTCCATGCCGACCCGTCCGCGGAAACCTTGATGGAGAAATCGTCGTTCCCGGCAAGGCCCATTTCGGCGCGGCCCGACCAGCCGGTCTGGAACAGCAGCGAGGCGGTGTTGCCAGCGGCGGCCTTGTTGATCTTGACCTGATGGCCAGCGCCTGCATGGTTGAGCAGCGTGGCGGCGGCGGAAACGGCAAGCCGGTTCACGGAATCCGCATCCGTGGCGATGCCGAGCAGCGGCAGGCGTTTGGGCTCGGGTTCGATCTTCATCCAGTCGCCGCCGTGGAACACATGCAGGGCTTCGCCATCCGCATCCCAGAGCATCCAGCCGGGGCGCGGCGCATAGAATGCCCATGCGCCGTCCTGAAAGGCGGCGATCTCGCGGGCGTGGGAGGCGAAGGCGCCGGATGGCGTGTTGCCTACGGCATGACGCTCGCCGTCTTGCGGGCTTTCCGGCGGCGTGTCGGTGCCGACGCCGTCGACGCGCAGATGCAGCAGGGCATCGAGCATGCGCAACGCCTCGTTATGGGTGACATGCTTCTGCGCCTGCGAGGGCAGGATGTAGGGGAGGGAAAGAAGGGCGGTCTGGTCGGACATGAAAGGCTCCTGCGCGGTTGGAATGCCTCAGTATAGGCCCGGCGGGAGACAGGGGGAAAAACGTGGCGCAGACAAATGCGGCGCGCCCCGTGTTGTGCGGGGCGCGCCGTGTCACGGTCACGGCATCACTTGCACGTATTGTACTTGGCGTCGACTTCGTTGATGGCGTTGACATTGCCAGCCGAGCGGCCGCCTTCGTCGAAGGTCTGGGCGAGGAAGGCGTCGGCGATGGCCTTGGCAAGCTCGCTGCCGATGACGCGCGCGCCCATGGTGATGATCTGGGCGTTGTTGGAAAGGGCGGCGCGCTCTGCGGAATAGGTGTCGTGCGTCAGCGCGGCGCGGATGCCCGGAACCTTGTTTGCGGCGATGCAGACGCCGATGCCGGTGCCGCAGACGAGGATAGCGCGATCATATTCCCCGGCGATGACGGCGGAGCCGACGCGATCCGAAAGATTGGCGTAGAACGTGTCCGGGCCGGTATCGGTGCGCGAGATTTCGCTCACCTCGTGGCGATCCTTCAGGTGATCGGCGAGCACTTTGGCAAGGCCTTCGCCCGCGCTGTCACCGGCAATTGCAAGTTTCATGGAGGTACTCCTTTCAGATCGTGGCGGCACAATGCGCCAGGATGTCGAGATGGCCTTCAGCCTTTCCGGCCAAACGGCGGGTGGAAGGCCCGCCGATATGCGGGCAGGCAATCGGTTCCTCGCAATTCTGCTGGTTTACGACGCCGCCGTAAAGACACGGAATGCGGCTGCCGGGATTATCCTCGGCAACTTTGGCGATTTCCACCGGTAAGGATGGAAATCGCGCGCGCGGCGTTTCAGCTCCAATAGGCGGCGGCCGTGAAATCGCGCTTGCCGAGCCCCCGCGCAAGCAGGATGCCGCGCGCCTGCCGGGCGGCGGCGGCGGATGCGGCGAACCAGACATGGCCGCCCGGCGGCGGCAGCGCCAGCGCTTCGAGGTCGGCGAGAAGATCGTCCGAGGGCTTCACCCGCATGTCGTGGGTAAGGCCGCCCATGTCTTCCGGCGCGCAGCGGACATAAGCCGTGACCTCGCCTGCCGCCAGCGCCAGCATGCGGCGGATGGCCGGAAGCGCCGTCTGGTCGCCGAGCAGGACGAGGGGCGAGCCGTCCGGGCACATGCCGCCGCCGGGGCCGAGAATGCCGACGGTTTCGCCGATGGGGGCGCGGTCGGCCCAGCCGGTCGCCGGGCTGCCGGGATGGCGGTAGATATCGAATGCCAGAAGGTCGCCGCTCTGCCACACGGTCGTATAGACCGGGCGGTGCAGGGCGTCGTCGCCCTCCGGCCAGATCGTCCGCCCGGAGGCGCAGATGCGCGGCCAGACCGGCGGCCGCGCCTTCGGCGGCAGCAGCAGCCGGAAATGCAGGCCGCCTTCGCAAAAACGCGCCGCTTCCGGCCCGCGCAACGTGACGCGGATGAAGCCCGGCGAAAGCTGCTCCACCGCCTCCACCGTCATCAGGGCAAGGCCCGGCGCCAGCGCGCCCTGGCGCACATCGTCCCATTGCGCCGTCAGGCCGTGTTCGCCGAACAGCTCGGCGAGGCTGGATTGCAGCGTTTGCAGCAGGCGCTCCTCCGGGGCCTGAAGCGCGATCAGCACATCGCCCTCCCGCTGCTCCAGCGTCGCCACCGAATCCCACACCCGGAAGCAGAGGCCGCAGGGAGTTTCATCCAGCGGCACCTCCCATTCGGCGGCGCGCCTGCGCAGCGCGGCAAGGGCGGCGGCGCCATCGCAGGCAATGCGGCCGGTGGTCTGGTGTTTCACGTCCGGCTCTCCTTGCGGCCAAGCAGCCATAGCAGGTAGGAACCGCCGAGCAGGGAGGCGAATAGCCCGATCGGCGTCTGGTAGGGAAAGATGACGATGCGCGACAGCCAGTCGGCCAGCCCCAGCCCCAGCGCGCCCGCCATCATCGCGGCGGCAAGCTGCTCGCCCGGCCGGGTAAAGCCGAGAAGGCGGGCCACATGCGGGGCGACGAGACCGGCCAGCGTCAGCGGCCCCACGAGGAAGGAGGCGATGGCGGTCATCACCGCCGCAAGGGTTGCGAGCGCCAGCCGCGCCCCCCTGACCGGCAGGCCGAGCCCCGCCGAGACGGCGGCGCCGAGCGGCAGGATCGACAGCCAGCGGTTCATCGCGAAAACCGGCGGCGCAAGCAGGGCTATCGCCCCGAGCGCCAGCGCCGCCTCGAAGAAACCGGCGCGGTTGGTGGAGCCGGACATCCATGTGAGAAGCGCGAAGGCGCGGATATCGCCCTGCGCCAGCACCAGCGACACCACGGCCATGCAGAAGGCGCCGATGGCGATGCCCGACAGCAGCATGCGCTCCGGCGACAGGCCGGACCGCCCGGCAATCGCCAGAATGACGGCGAGCGCCGTCATCGCGCCGAGCGTCATCGCCGTCATCGACTGGACGGGCGTGAGGAAGCCGAAGGCGATCAGGGCGATGGCGAGCCCCGCGCCGCCGCCGCTGGCGATACCGAGAACTTCCGGCCCGGCGATGGGATTGCCCGTCAGCCGCTGCATGATGACGCCCGCCGCGCCCAGCAGCGCGCCCGCGCCCGCCGCCGCGAGCATGCGCGGCAGGCGCAGCGGCATCAGCGCATCGAAGGTTTCCGCCGACAGGAAGCCGATACCATGGGCATCCGGCCCGGCCAGCACCGTCAGGGCGAGCAGGGCGATGCCGAGGCAGGCGAGGCTCGGCAGGCCGGGCATGAAGCGGCCGCGCTCCGGCTCCGCTTGCATGGCCGCCGGGGCATGGGCGGAGCGCAGGCGGGGAATGAGGGCGAGCAGCACCGGGCCGCCGAGCAGGGCAGTCGCCGCGCCCGCCGGGGCCAGATCGGCAAAGCCCGGCCCGAGGATCTGCGAGGCGGTGTCGGCGATCAGCAGCAGGAACCCTCCGGCAAGCGGCGCGCCCGCCAGCATCTGCCCGGAGGTTCGCGCGCCGCAGAAGCGCGCCAGCGCGGGCGCGGCCAGCCCGAGAAAGCCGATGATGCCGCACAGCGCCGTCACCGTTGCCGCCAGCCAGACCGCCAGCGCCAGCGTCACGATGCGAAGCGCCAGCAGCGAAACGCCGAGGCTGCGCGCCCCGGCATCGCCGAGCGACAGCACGCTGAGCGGCCGCGACAGCAGGAAGGCCGCCGCAAGGCCGAGCGCCAGCCGGGGCGTGAGCGCCGCCACGCCCGCCCAGCCGGACTGGCTGAGCGTTCCCGCGCCCCAGATATGGATGGACAGCGCATAATCGCCCTGCGCCAGAATGAAAGTGACGCTGAGGGCTGCGGCCACAAGGCTGACGATCATGCCCGACAGCGCCACCGAAACCGGATCGAGCCCGCGCCGCCAGCAGAGCACCAGCCCCAGCGCCGTGCATCCGCCCGCGAAGGCCGCCGTTTCCGCGTTCAGCATGCCGATGAGCGGCACGGCGCCCGCGGCAAGGGTCATGCCCAGTTGCGCGCCGGATGCGACGCCGAGCGTCGAGGCGTCGGCGATGGGATTGCGCAGCACCGCCTGAAGCAGCACGCCGGAAAGACCGAGGACGCCGCCCGCCAGCAGCGCCATCGCGGCGCGGGGAAATATGCCGTCCCAGAGCAGGATCGCATCCAGCGCCGCCACCGTCTGCGGATCGCCCGACGGCATCGGCCGCGTGGCCACGAGCCAGAAAAACAGCGCGCAGGCGATTACCGCGATCCCGGCGGCAAGCGCCTGCCGGGACATATCCGGGCGTGGAGATGCCAGAGCCTCAGCTTTCATGAATGCCGAGACCTTGGGCAAGCAGGGTGACGAAGCGCTGCGCCGATGGCAGGCCGCCATAGGGATTGACCGAACCGGTTTCGAGATAACGTCCGCTGGCCGCCTGCGGCAGCGCGTTCCAGAAGGCGCTGGCGCGCATTGTATCGAAGGCCGTCCGCGCATGCGGGCCGATGAAGAGAATGAAGGCATCCGGCATGGCCGCCAGCGTTTCGATGCCGACGGGGGCCATTGCCGAATAGCTGGTGGCGCCGCCCCATGCGTTTTCGATGCCGAGGCGGCGCAGGGCCTGCCCGAACAGGCTGTCACCGCCGAAGACGCGCAGATGCCGGGCATCGCCGAGGTTGACCGGCAGCACCGGGCCGATGCCGCGCGCCTTCAGCAAGGGCGCGAGCGTTGCAACCTGATCGTTGACCGTCTCCACCATCCTTGCCGCGCCGGGCAGCGAAAGGCGCTCGCCGATGGCGAAGGCGGCTTTTTCCGCCATGACCCATGGGTCGGTGCCGGGCACGTAGATCGGCAGGCTTTCCACCGGCGCGATGCGCGCCAGCAGCGGGTCGGCCCAGGCGTAGAAATTGGAATTGAAGATGATATCCGGCCGCAAACCCGGCAGCCGCTCCAGATTGGGCGAGCCGCGCAGGCCGAGATCGGCGATTCCGGAACCGGCGGCGGGCGTCACGGCGACCTGACGGTATTGCACCAGTTCCGGCGCCGCCACCACATTCGCGCCGCTCGCCAGCAGGGTTTCGAGCAGCGCCCAGTCCAGCGTGGCGGCGCGGGGCGGCGTGTTTGCGAAGGCTTTCGGGGCGGCCAGCAGCGATGCGGCCGCCGCCAGCAGCATGCGCCGCGTCAGGCATGGGGAAGGGAAGGCCCCGCTGGAGCCTTCCCCTGTGTTCGAAGGATAAATGACCGCTTTTACCACGTCTTGCTGAGCTTGAAGGTGATGGTGCGGGCGTCGCCGTAACCGCAGGTGAACTCGCCGCCGCAACCCTTCACATAATGCTTGTCGAACAGGTTGGCGACGTTCAGGGAGCCTTCCCAGCCGTTCTTCTTGTAACGGATGGCGGCGTCGAACACGGTGGCGTCCGGAACCTTCAGCGTGTTGAGGCGGTCCGCCCAGCTTTCGCCCTGGTAGCGGACGCCCGCGCCGAGGCTCAGGCCTTCGAGGTTCTCGCTGGTGAAGGCGTAATCGACCCACAGCGAGGCCTGAATATTCGGCACCACATAGGGCTTCTTGCCGATATAGGCGGCCACGATGTCGTCCTTCACCTCCAGATCCGTATAGCTGAAGGAGCCGAGAAGCCTCCAGTTCTCGTCGACGTTCACCTTGCCTTCAAGCTCGATGCCGCGCGACTGCACCTCGCCGATCTGGCCCGACAGCCACAGCGGCGCGCCGGTGCTGACGACGACATTGCGCTTGGTCAGGTCGAACAGCGAGGCGGTGAAGACGCCGTCGATGAAGGTTGGCTCGTACTTCACGCCGATTTCGTACTGTTCGCCTTCCTCCGGATCGTTGTACGGTGTCATGCTGGTGGCGACCGTCGGGTTGAAGAAGGTGCCGACGCTGACATAGGGCGTGATGCCGTTGTCGAATTCATAGGCAAGACCGGCGCGGCCGCTCAAGGCGGATTTGTTGTAGTCGTAATCCGGCGCGGTGCCGTAGGCGGTTGCGCGGTTGTCGGTGTCGGTCGTCACATAGTCGTAGCGGCCGTTCAGCGTCACCAGCCAGCCGCCGCCGAAGCGAATCTGGTCCTGCGCGTAGATGCCGATCTGGTTCTGGGTGATCAACTGGTTGCTGTAGACCGCATTCGGGCCTTGCGGCACGCCATAGACCGGGTTGGTGGCGCTGATCGGATTGGCGGGCGAGGACGCCTGCTTGTTGTCGAGCTGGTAATATTTGTAGTCGAGGCCGATCATGAAGTCGTGGGCGGCCGGTCCCGTCTGCACTTCGCCTTCGACGCGGTTGTCGATGGCGAAGGTATTGGCCTTCGAGGTATGTTCGAAGCCGAGGCGGTTCAGCAGGTTCTGCGCGTCGAACGGCTGACTGAGCGGCGTATAGATGTCGGCCGGATTGTAGTAACCGTAGAGATATGGGCCGTTCTCATGCTTGTAGAGATGGCCGTATCGCGCATTCGAGGAGAATTTCAGGCCGTTCTCGAACTGGTGCTCGAATTCGGCGCCGATCATCTGCTGATTGTAGCGGCCGGTGTCGATGGACGGCTCGCCATAGAAGGACTTGCGGTCGAGCTTGCCGAACGGCGCGTCGGCGACGGTGCCGAAATAGGGGAAGAAGCCGTTGCCGGTATGCGTCTGGTCGAGGCCGGAGGCATAGCCCCAGAGCGTGATCTTGGTGGCGTCGTCGCGCTGGATCGTCACCT
>JBDHTA010000086.1:0-16643 GCA_039808465.1 Rhizobiaceae bacterium
CGGCGGCGACCGCAACGATGCCGCCATCATCGCCCGCGACGCCAGGGCGGAAGGGCTGACGCTGGAATTGCTGGGCGGCGACGCCATGAACGCCGCCAACCAGCCGGTGCCGCTTTCCGACGGCGTGCGCGCCGCCACCCTGCCGGACTGGGCCGCCGATCCGCAGAACGCGCAACTCGTGGAGCAGCTTCGCGCCAGGGGCATCGTGCCGGAAGGCTATGTGCTGCCCGCCTATGCGGCCGCCGCGATCGCTGGGGAAGCGGCGAGTCTGGCGGCGGGCGAAGGCAAGCCGATGGCCGAGGCGCTGCTGATGAAGGCTTTCGACACCGCGCTCGGCCCGGTGCGCTTTACCGACGCGCACGAGCTGACCGAAAATCCTTACCGGGTGCTGGAATGGCGCGGCAACGCTTTCGCCGTCCCCGCGCCGCCCACCGATTGAATACCGTTGCAAACCGTTTGACAGGAAAGCCGATCATGACACTTCCGATCCGCATCGCCCCCTCCATCCTCGCCGCCAATTTCGCCCGGCTTGGGCAGGAGGTCGCCGATGTGACGGCGGCGGGCGCCGACTGGATCCATCTCGATGTGATGGACGGGCATTTCGTGCCGAACATCACCTTCGGCCCCGATGTGGTCAAGGCGCTGCGCCCCTGCTCCGATCTGCGGTTCGATTGCCACCTGATGATTACGCCCGCCGATCCCTATCTGGAAGCCTTTGCCAAGGCCGGTTGCGATTCGATCACCGTACATATGGAATCCGGCCCGCATCTGCATCGCTCGCTGCAAACCATCCGGGGCCTCGGCAAGCGCGTCGGCGTCACGCTCAACCCGGCGACGCCGCTTTCGGTCATCGAAAACGTCCTCGACGATATCGACCTGCTGCTGATCATGACCGTCAACCCCGGCTTCGGCGGCCAGAAATTCATTCCCGCCATGTATGACAAGATCCGCGCCGCCAGGGCGATGATCGGCAACCGCGCCATCGACTTGCAGGTGGATGGCGGCATCACCACGGAAACGGCGGCGGATGCGGTGCGCGCCGGGGCCAATGTGCTGATCGCCGGTTCCGCCATCTTCAAGGGCGCGGGCGTCGAGGATTACCGCAAGACCGTTTCGGCGCTGCGCGCCGCCGCCGAGGCCGGACGCGGGTGAGCAGGCGGCCTTCCGCATTGCCGCCGGAATATGCCCGGAATGGAACGGGCTTCACGATGCTGTGGCTTGCGGGCGCCCCCCTCTGGGGCGCGGCCATGGCATTGTCAGCGCTGAGCGGGCTTTATCTGCGTCTGCGGCTGGAAACCGGGCACCTGCCGCTGGTGCTGGCGCTGTTTTTCGCGGGCGGCCTGCTCGGCTGGGCGGTTTCGCTGCCGCTGCTGCGCCCGTTCATGCGCCGGTGGCGCGCCGAACGGCGCTTCGCCGCCGTGCTGCTGGTTCTCACCTGCGCCACCATCCTCGCCACGGCGGGGCTGTTTGCCCTGCAATACCGGATTTTCTATGCTCAATGGCATGCGGATTTCGGCTCACGCATCTGGATGTACCAGTTCCTTTTCACCAGCGCGGGCGCGGTCTACCAGTTTCTGGTGATGGGCCTGCGGCTGTATCTGCCCGTGGGGCTGGCGCTTCTGCTGGCCGTCAGCCTGTTTTTGGCAAGACGGATGCGTTGAGATTGTCGCCCCGCTTTGGTAAAGCGGGCCAAAGCCCTGCAAACATGCCCAAGTCTTTAAACACGAAAGCGATGAAGATATGATCCCGCGTTATTCCCGCCCGGAAATGGTCGCCATCTGGTCCCCGGAAACCAAATTCCGCATCTGGTTCGAGATCGAGGCGCATGCCTGCGACGCTCTGGCCGAGATCGGCGTCATTCCGAAGGAATCGGCCGCGACGATCTGGGAAAAAGGCGGGGCCGCGGAATTCAACGTCGCCCGCATCGACGAGATCGAGGCGGTCACCAAGCATGACGTCATCGCCTTCCTGACGCATCTGGCCGAATTCGTCGGGCCGGACAGCCGCTTCATCCATCAGGGCATGACCTCCTCCGACGTGCTGGACACCACCTTCAACATCCAGCTCGTGCGCGCCGCCGATATCCTGCTCGCCGACATGGACCGGGTGCTGGCCGCGCTGAAGGCCCGCGCCTATGAGCACAAGGACACGGTGCGCATCGGCCGCAGCCACGGCATCCATGCCGAGCCGACGACGATGGGCCTGACGCTTGCCCGCTTCTACGCCGAAATGTCGCGCAACCGCGATCGCCTGGTCGCGGCCCGCGCCGAAATCGCGACCGGTGCGATTTCCGGCGCCGTCGGCACCTTCGCCAATATCGACCCGCGCGTCGAGGAGCATGTCTGCGAGAAGCTCGGTCTCGTTCCCGAGCCGATTTCGACGCAGGTCATCCCCCGCGACCGCCATGCGATGTTCTTCGCGACGCTCGGCGTCATTGCCTCGTCCATCGAAAACGTCGCCACCGAAATCCGCCACATGCAGCGCACCGAGGTTCTGGAAGCGGAAGAATATTTCTCGCCGGGCCAGAAGGGCTCCTCGGCCATGCCGCACAAGCGCAACCCGGTTCTGACCGAGAACCTGACCGGCCTCGCCCGCCTCGTGCGCATGGCGGTGACGCCCGCGATGGAAAACGTCGCTTTGTGGCATGAGCGCGATATCAGCCATTCCAGCGTCGAGCGCGGCATCGGCCCGGATACCACCATCACCCTCGATTTCGCGCTGAACCGTCTGGCGGGCGTCATCGAAAAGCTGGTCGTCTATCCCGAAAACATGATGCGCAACCTCAACAAGTTCCGCGGCCTCGTGCATTCGCAGCGCGTGCTCTTGGCGCTGACGCAGGCGGGCGTTTCCCGCGAGGATGCCTATCGCCTCGTGCAGCGCAACGCCATGAAGGTGTGGGAACAGGGCAAGGACTTCCTGGAGGAACTGCTGGCCGACAGCGAAGTGCGCGCCGCCCTTTCCGAAGAAGCCATCCGCGAGAAATTCGACCTCGGCTACCACACCAAGCATGTCGACACGATCTTCCGGCGCGTGTTCGGCGAATAAGCAATTCCGGCAGGAAAGGGAGCCCGATGAAAGCTTCGGAAGCCGATATACTGATGATCCCCGGTCGCGGCGGCGCCGGGGAAAACCACTGGATGAGCAGATGGGCGTCGAAGATCGCGTCCGCGCGCATCGTCGAGGGCATCGACTGGCTGAAGCCGGATCGCGGCGCATGGGTGGAGCGCATCGTCGCCGAGTCGCGGCTGGCGACGCGGCCGGTGGTGCTGGTGACGCATGCGCTGGGCGCCGCCGCCGCCCTGCATGCGGCGCATGAAATGCATGCCGGTGTCGCGGGCGGATTTTTCGTCGCGCCGCCGGATCTGACGCCTTCGGAAACGCTGGCCCCGGAGCTGGTGGATTTCGCGCCCTACCCCGTGGCCAAGCTTGCCTTTCCCGCCATCACCATCGCCAGCCGCAACGACCCCGCCTGCGCTTACGAGCGGGCGGAGGAGCTGGCGGCCGAGTGGAACACGCTGCTGATCGATGCGGGCGAAGCCGGACGCATCGACGAGGCATCGGGCCACGGCCCATGGCCCGAGGGGTCGATGGTGTTTGCGCATTATCTGGCGCGGCTGCAAGCCTGATCGCCTTAGCCGATTAAATCCCCCGTTTTCGGGGGATTCATCAAACCTTAATGGGTTCGCCTCAGACTTTGTCAGCAGCGAGGTGAGGCCATCAGTGCGGCAATCGGGATCAAAAACAGGCGCGGCAGTCGAAACTGTTTCCGGGCCACCGGAAGACAGGTCCGATCTCATGGACCGGTTTCCAAGCCCGCTTGCCCTTGTGGGCCCGGATGGCCGCGTTCTGCGCGCCAATGCCGCCTTTCTCCAGCTTTTCAGCGGCTTTCCGGATAACGCAGCGATCTCGGAGGCGATTTTTGCGGAAGACCGGGAGCGGTTTTCGGCCTGGCTGACATCGGGTTCGTCCGGAGAACAGGCCGAATTCCGGCTTGCCTGCGGCGGCAAATGGGTGCTTGCCTCGGTATCGCTGGCGGATGCGGCGGAAAACCGCCTGTTTTCGGTTCTGGATATTTCCCACCTCAAGGACAGGATTCACGAGCTTGGCCAGCAGGAGCGGCGCTGGCACGATGCGCTGACCAATTCCGGGCTCGGCGTCTGGGACCAGAATTACGGCGCGGGCGTCATGTATTACTCGGATACATGGCGGCAGATGCGCGGCATCGCCCCCGACGATTCGATGGAAGACGGCATGGACGACTGGATCCTGCTCGTCCATCCGGACGACCGGGCTTTCGTCATCAACGCCATCCGCCGCCAGAATCGCGGCGATCCGGATTTCGCGGTGTTCCAGTATCGCGAGAAGAACCGCTCCGCAGGCGGCTGGGTCTGGATCGAATGCCGGGGTGCCGCGGTGGAATGGGACGAGCACGGCAATCCGCTGCGCGTCGTCGGCACGGATACCGACATCACCGCCCGCAAGGTTGCCGAGGAGATGCTGGGCAATGTCTCCCGCCGTCTCAAGCTGGCGCTCGCCATCTCGAAGATCGGGGTCTTCGAGGCCGAGATCGCCGCCGACACCGTCCACTGGGATGACGGCCTGCTGAAGATGTTCGGCATGGAGGGAACCGGCAACACCAAGCCGGACGGCTTGTGGGAATCGCTGATCCACCCGGAAGATCGCGAAGCCGCCATCGCCTGCGTCAACGCCCATATCGACCGGGACGGCGAGTTCGAGAATCACTACCGCGTCGTGCTGGGCGATGGCAGCATCCGCCATATCCGCTCCTACAACGTCGTCTTCACCGATGCCTCCGGTCGCCGTTTCCTGCTCGGCGCCAATTGGGACGTGACCAGCGACGTGCGGTTGCGCCAGGAGCTGATGAACGCCAAGACGCTGGCCGAAACGCGCTATCAGGAGCTGGAGCAGACGCGGGCCAGCATCGAGCACAATGCCCTGCACGACTATCTGACCGGGCTTCCCAACCGCCGTTACATGGATGAAATGCTGGCATTGCGCGAGGCCGAATGCCGCGTCAATGGCGGCAGCCTCGTCATCTTCCACATCGACCTCGACCGCTTCAAGCAGATCAACGACACGCTCGGCCATCAGGCGGGCGACACGATGCTGCAACATGCGGCAAGCGTCCTGCGCGCCAATATTCGCGAAACCGATTTCGTGGCGCGGATCGGCGGCGATGAATTCGTTATCATCACGCAGGGCGATCTTTCGCATCGCAAGCTGGGAGCGCTCGCCGAGCGCATCATCCGCAAGCTGTGCAGGCCGGTCGCCTTCGAAAGCCATATGATCCGCTTCGGCGCCAGCATCGGCATCGCCAGTGGCGGCGGATCGGAGTTGAACGCCAAGCAGGTGCTGCTCAACGCCGATATCGCGCTTTACCGCGCCAAGAATCGCGGCCGCAACCGGCATGAATTCTTTTCGCAGGACACGCAGAACCAGATCATCCGCCAGAAGCGCGTCGCCGACGAAATATTGCAGGCGCTGGAGCAGGACCAGTTCGTTCCCTATTACCAGCTTCAGTTCCACGCCCGCACGCTCGACGTGGCGGGGGTGGAATCGCTGGTGCGTTGGAATCACCCCGAGCGCGGCATCCTGACCCCGGACCATTTCCTCGCCATTGCCGAGGATCTCGACGTGGTGTCCACCATCGACGCCGTGGTTCTGGAAAAGGCGCTGAAGGACCGCGAGATCTGGGAGAAGCGCGGCCTTGTCATTCCCAAGGTGTCGGTCAACGTCTCGACCCGCCGCCTGAACGACCCTGCCTTGACCGGCAAGCTGAAGCGCCTGAAGATTCGCCCCGGCACCGTGTCCTTCGAGCTTCTGGAAACCATCTTCCTCGACACCTGCGACGAAGGCGTGATCTTCAACCTTGAAAAGCTGCGGGCGCTCGGCATCGAGATCGAAATCGACGATTTCGGCACCGGCCACGCCTCCATCGTCAGCCTGATGCGCATCGGCCCCAACACGCTGAAAATCGACCGGGAAATCATCAGGTCGGTGCATTGCTCGGCCGAACAGCGCAAGCTGGTGGGAGCGATCGTGGAAATGGGGCGGGCGCTGAACATCCGCGTCGCCGCCGAAGGCGTCGAGACGGCGGAGCATATCCGCATTCTCCGCGATGTCGGCTGCGATATCCTGCAAGGCTACGGGCTGGCGCGGCCGATGCCGTTCGCGGAGATCGAGCCCTTCCTGCTGGCGGAAAACTGGCGCGGGCCGGAGCATCGTGCGGCGCAGACGTTCCAGAATCAAATCAGGCGCGCAGCCAAGACGGCTGGCGCCTGATTCATGATCCCTGAGGCGCTTTCGCGCCGCGCGGCCGTCAGCCGTTCTGAATCTGCTCGGCGGCTTCGATCAGCAGCGCGTTCATCTTGGCGCGAAGATCGGCGTCGGTGATCTGCACGTTGGCGGCGTCGAAATCGGCGCGAACCTTGCGGAACACGTCCTCGTCGCCCGCTTCCACGAAATCGGCGGCAACGACATCGCGGGCATAGGCGTCCGCGTCGGTGCGGCCGAGAAGACCGGCGGCCCACAGGCCGAGCAGCTTGTTGCGGCGCGCTTCGGCCTTGAACTTCAACTCCTGATCGTGAGCGAACTTGTTTTCGAATGCCTTTTCGCGATCGTCCATGGCGGTCATGCGTCCTTCTCTCCCGGTGTCCTGTGGGGGCTTTCGCCTCCATTAATCAAATCGTATGAAAAAGTGCAATCGAAGTTTGCGCATATCGCGCGCCAGCCTTTCCAGCGCGGCGCATGGTTTACCGTATAATTGTCATAAAGACGGCGAAGGACTTGGAATACGAAGCTTGAATGCCGCCATGCGGGGTGCGGAAAGTAAAGAATAAGCCGGGCTTGAGAGCCTGATTCCCGCCCGGGACGCAAATGCTGGACAAAGCGAAGCGGCCCGGCATTGTGAATTGCGCGCTTTTCCGATAAGGGACCGCGTAAACGAAAAGATCGAGCGTCTTCCCAAGGGCGCCAGCAACAGAGAAAAACATCATGAACCGTCGCCGCCGGATTTACGAAGGCAAGGCCAAGATTCTTTACGAAGGGCCGGAGCCGGGCACGCTGATCCAGTTCTTCAAGGACGATGCGACAGCCTTCAACAAGAAAAAGCACGATGTCATCGATGGCAAGGGCGTGCTCAACAATCGCATCTCCGAATATATCTACACGCATCTGAACAAGATCGGCATTCCCACGCACTTCCTGCGCCGCATGAACATGCGCGAGCAGCTCATCAAGGAAGTGGAGATGATTCCGCTTCAGGTGGTGGTGCGCAACGTCGCCGCCGGTTCCTTGTCGGAGCGTCTGGGCATCGAGGAAGGCATCGTGCTGCCGCGCTCGATCATCGAATTCTATTACAAGTCGGACACGCTCGACGACCCGATGGTCTCGGAAGAGCACATCACCGCCTTCGGCTGGGCCAATCCGGCCGAACTCGATGACATCATGGCGCTCGCCATCCGCGTCAACGATTTCCTGACCGGGCTTTTCCTCGGCGTCGGCATCCAGCTCGTCGATTTCAAGATCGAATGCGGCCGCCTGTTCGAAGGCGACATGATGCGCATCATCCTCGCCGACGAGATTTCGCCCGATAGCTGCCGCCTGTGGGATATCGAAACCCGCCAGAAGCTCGACAAGGATATTTTCCGCCAGGATCTCGGCGGCCTGATCGAAGCCTATCAGGAAGTGGCGCGCAGGCTCGGCATCATCAATGAAAACGAGCCGGTGCGCGGCACCGGCCCTGTTCTGGTCAAGTGAAGAACTGAGGGGTAGATTGTGATCAAGGCTCGTGTGACAGTGACGTTGAAGAACGGCGTTCTCGATCCGCAGGGCAAGGCCATCGAAGGCGCGCTGGGCGCGCTCGGCTTTTCCGGCGTCGGCCAGGTGCGGCAGGGCAAGGTGTTCGATCTGGTGCTGGATGGCGGCGACCGCGCAAGCGCCGAAGCCGACCTGAAGGCCATGTGCGAAAAGCTGCTCGCCAACACCGTGATCGAGAACTACACGATCGCCCTCGACTGAGGAATTTTTGGCGCGGGCGGGCGGACAAGCCCTCGCCCGGCCGACCCTCCCGGCAAAGCACAAGGATTGTGAGGCGCATCATGAAATCCGCCGTCGTACAACTTCCCGGTCTCAACCGCGATCGCGACATGATCGCGGCGCTCACGAAGATCTCCGGCAAGGCGCCCGTGACCATCTGGCAGACCGAAACGGACATTCCCGATGTCGACCTGATCGTCATCCCCGGCGGCTTCTCCTATGGCGATTACCTGCGCTGCGGCGCGATCGCCGCCCGCATGCCGGTGATGCAGGCGATCCGCGACAAGGCGGAAAAGGGCGTGAAGGTTCTCGGCGTCTGCAACGGCTTCCAGATCCTGCTGGAAGCGGGCCTGCTGCCGGGCGCGCTGATGCGCAACGCCTCGCTGAAATTCGTCTGCAAGGAAGTGAAGTTGCAGGTCGTCAATGCCGACACCGATTTCACCCGCGCCTATGCGCCGGGCCAGGTGATCCGCTGCCCGGTCGCCCATCACGACGGCAATTATTTCGCCGATGCCGAAACGCTGGCGTCGATGGAAGCCAATGGCCAGATCGTCTTCAAATATGCCGAGGGCACCAATCCCAACGGCTCGCTGAACGATATCGCCGGCGTGATGAACAGGGCGGGCAATGTGCTCGGCATGATGCCGCATCCCGAAAACCTGATCGAAGCCGCCCATGGCGGCGCCGACGGGCGCGGCATCTTCGCCTCGGCGCTGGATGTGATCGCCGCCTGACAACGGCCTTTCCGGGGCGGCCCCGCGCCGCCCGGTTTTATCCGCCACCGACCTCTCCGCAACAGGCTCTTTCCATGTCCGCATCGCTTCGCCGCCCGCTCGTCCATGCCGTCTGGCTTGCGGCCCTTGCCGCCGCGCTGACGGCCTGCCAGTCGAAGCAGGCGCCGCCTGCGGCTTCGGCAAGCCGCGCGGCCTTGCCGGTGATGGAGCGCGTGGCGCTCGGCGCCAATGCCTGCTGGTTCAAATCCGGCGATGCCGCCTTCAAGGCCTATCGCCTCGCGCCGGAACTCAATTCCTTCTCCGGCCGTCCGCGCATCCTGCTCGTGCATCGCAACAGCCCTGAATCGCGGCCGCTGCTGGTCGTGCAGGCGGAAGGCAATCCCGCAAAGCTCGACGCCTTCGGCCCGATGATGGGCGAGCCGGTTTCGGCCCGCATCAGCAAGGATGTCAACCGCTGGGCGGCGGGCGGCAAGGGCTGCTGAGAAGCCCCGGCTCTTTGTCCCCGCGCATTTCAAGACGGAAAACCTGTCTCCGCTTTTCCTGAAAATGCTCTAAAAAAGCAGCGTATCCTTTCGCGTGAACGAAACGATACGCCGCAGGCGGGGAAAATACCATCCGGCGGGAGAGCGGGAATCAATCCCAGAAATAAGACTTCGCCGCTTCGCCGAGCGCCTGCTCGCGGGTCAGGCCGATATCGCGCAACTCATCCACCGTCAGTTCCCGCAGCGCCGCCCGCGTGTTGCGCTTCTGCTGCCACAGGCTGAACCGTTCGATCAGGCGGGCCATCATGCCCCCGGCCTTGCGGAACGGCGCCGGGCTCAGCATCTCCCCGGCATCGCGGAACACGGATTCCCGGGCATAGGCGTCGGGGTAAATTGTATCGATTGTCTCGATATACCGATCCACATTGGCCATATTGCACCTGTCTCGTCAAAAATGCCGTTGAAATCGCTTTTTCGAAGCGATGGTGACATTGTGATACAATTGACGAATGCATCCATACAATGTAGAAATTGTCACTATGACAAATTGGCTTCCCGATGTAACGGCGGGCACCGGCCCGATCTATGTGCGGCTGGCGGATCAGATCGAGACCGCCATTGCCGACGGCACCCTGCCCGCTGGCGCGAAATTGCCGCCGCAGCGCAATCTGGCTTTCGATATCGGCGTGACCATCGGCACGGTGGGGCGGGCCTATGCGCTGGTGCATGAGCGCGGGCTGGTGAGCGGCGAGGTCGGGCGCGGCACCTATGTCCTGCCGCCCGCCGAAGCCAATTCGGCGTCGCCCGCCGATCCGATCCGCATCTCTTGGTCGCGCTCGAAACTGCCGGATGCCGATCCCGCCATCCTGCGCTTCGACACCACCGCCGCCCCGGATGTCGGGCAGGCGGACAATATCGGCGAGGCGCTTTCCGCGATCATGCGCGAGCATCCGCTCGATGTGACGAGCTATACCCGCATCTTTCCGCCGCACTGGTTCGAGGCGGGCGCGCGCTGGCTGGCGCGGGGTAACTGGCGACCCTTGCCCGAATCGATCGTTCCGGCGCTGGGCGCGCATGCGGCGATCATGGCGGTGATCGCCGCCGTCACCGCGCCCGGCGACAAGGTGCTGTTCGAGCACCTCACCTATTCGCGCATCAGCCGCAGCGCCAGCCTGATCGGCCGCCGCACCGTGCTGGCCCAAACCGATGGCGACGGCCTGCTGCCCGACGAATTCGAGCGGCTCTGCGCGCAGCAGCATCCGAAACTCGCCTTCCTGATGCCGACGGCGCATAACCCCACCGCCGTCTGCCTGCCCGAAGACCGCCGCCGCGCCATCGCCGAGGTGGCGCGCAAATATAACGTCATGCTGATCGAGGACGACCTCTACGGGGCGATGACCGGCGACACGCGGCCGCTGCTGGCCGAATTCGCGCCGGAGCGCACCTTCGTCGTCGGCGGTTTTTCCAAATCGGTGGCGGCGGGCATTCGCGGCGGCTGGGTCAGTTGCCCCGCGCATTTCAGCCAGCGGGTCAGCAATGCGCACAAGATGGTGACCGGCGGCATGCCCTTCATGCTGGGCGAACTCTGCGCCCGCCTGGTGATGACCGGCGAGGCTGCCGCCATCCGTCGGGATTGCATCGCCGAGGTCAGCCTGCGCGAGAGCGCGGCGCGCCACATCTTCGCGGGGCATGAGCTTGCCTCGCGGCCGGGCGTGCCGTTCCTGTGGCTGAAGCTGCCCGATCCATGGCTGTCCGGCGTCTTCAAGAACGCCGCTTTCCGCGAGGGCGTGCTGATCGACGACGAGGACGAATTCAAGGCCGGGCGTTCGGACCGCGCCTATCACCGGGTGCGAATCGGCTTTTCGACGCAATCCAGCGCCAGCGAGGCGGAACGCGGCTTCCACATCCTGCGCCGCCTGCTGGAAACCGGTGACGCCGGTTACGACAGTTACGCCTGACGCAAGCCAGCCCCTGTAATCCTTCGGTAACCATAGCAAAGGATGGGGACGAAGGATGATGAGCGGCAGAAAACACGGGCGCGCGGCACTTCGGGTAGCGTCCGCCGTAACGCTCGCCATGCTGGGCGCGGGCGTGGCCGAGGCTGGCGACCGGTTCTTCGACGAATTGCGCTTCGGTGTCGAGCGCGCCGTCACGGGCGATGAGAGCGGCGTCTTCCATCAGATGACCATGTTCGTGGATCCGCTCGACAATGCCGGGGCTTCCGGCTGGAAGGAAGAATTGCTGCGGCCGCGCATCTTTCTCGGCGGCACGCTTGCCAGCCGGGACAGCGAGGCGAGCATGGTGTTCGGCGGCCTGTCCTGGGATGCGAAGCTGACCGGCAGGCTGTTCGTGGAAGCCGGTTTCGGCGGCGCGGTGCATGACGGCAAGCTGCGCGACGACGGCACGCGCGGGCCCAAGCTCGGCTGCCGCGCCCTGTTTCGCGAATATGCCGCCATCGGTTACGATGTCACCGCCAACTGGCGCGTGCTCGGGCAGATCGAGCATTCCTCGCATGCCAATCTGTGCGACGGCCCGAATGACGGGCTGACCCGCGCCGGAATTGCCGTCGGTTACCGGTTCTGACGCAGGCCGCCTCGCCCGCCCGGCTGCAAGGCAGCGCCCTTCACGCAAAGTTTTGGGGCGGCCCTTGCCATTTTCCTGTCGCACAGGGACGCCGGTTGCGCTAAAGAAATCGCGAAATTCTTCTCGCGGCGCGGGGGCGGCTTTCGGGCCTTGCCCTCCCCGCCCCGGGGTATTGTCTATATGCATGCGGCTTGTTGCGGCATGCGCCAGCGAACGGATGCCGAGCCTCATGACCGTTTCCAACACCCGCCCCATTACGCCCGAGCTGATCGCCGCCCATGGCCTGAAGCCGGACGAATATGAGCGTATCCTGTCGTTGATCGGCCGCGAGCCGACCTTCACGGAACTGGGCATCTTCTCCGCGATGTGGAACGAGCACTGCTCCTACAAGTCGTCGAAAAAATGGCTGCGCACCCTGCCGACCAAGGGGCCTCGCGTCATTCAGGGGCCGGGCGAGAATGCCGGCGTCGTCGATATCGATGACGGCGACTGCGTGGTCTTCAAGATGGAGAGCCACAACCACCCCTCCTATATCGAACCCTATCAGGGTGCCGCGACCGGCGTCGGCGGCATTCTGCGCGATGTCTTCACCATGGGCGCGCGCCCGGTCGCGGCCATGAACGCGCTGCGCTTCGGCGAACCGGATCATCCGAAAACCCGCCATCTCGTGTCCGGCGTCGTCGCCGGTGTCGGCGGCTACGGCAATTCCTTCGGCGTTCCGACCGTCGGCGGCGAAGTGGAATTCGATGCCCGCTACAACGGCAACATCCTCGTCAACGCCTTCGCGGCGGGTCTGGCGAAATCGGACGCCATCTTCTATTCCAAGGCCGAGGGCGTCGGCCTGCCGGTCGTCTATCTCGGCGCCAAGACCGGCCGTGACGGCGTCGGCGGCGCCACCATGGCTTCGGCCGAATTCGACGAGTCCATCGAGGAGAAGCGCCCGACGGTTCAGGTCGGCGACCCCTTCACCGAAAAATGCCTGCTGGAAGCCTGCCTCGAACTGATGAAGACCGGCGCGGTCATCGCCATTCAGGATATGGGTGCCGCGGGCCTGACCTGCTCGGCCGTCGAAATGGGCGCCAAGGGCGATCTTGGCATCGAACTCGATCTCGACACGGTGCCGGTGCGTGAAGAGCACATGAGCGCCTATGAAATGATGCTCTCCGAAAGCCAGGAACGCATGCTGATGGTGCTGCGTCCGGAAAAGGAAGAGGAAGCCAAGGCGATCTTCGTCAAGTGGGGCCTCGATTTCGCCATCGTCGGCAAGACGACGGACGACCTGCGCTTCCGCGTTCTGCATCAGGGCGAGCAGGTCGCCGATCTGCCGATCAAGGAACTGGGCGACGAGGCGCCGGAATACGACCGCCCGTGGACGCCCATGCAGACACCCGCGCCGCTGGAAACCAACGATATCCCGCAATACGACGTCGCCGATGCGCTGCTGGCGCTGATCGGCTCGGCCAACAATTCCTCGCGCCGCTGGGTCTACGAGCAGTATGACACGCTGATCCAGGGCAATTCCCTGCAACTGCCGGGCGGTGATGCCGGTGTGGTGCGCGTCGAGGGCCATCCGAAGAAGGCGCTCGCCTTCTCCTCCGACGTGACGCCGCGTTATGTCGAGGCCGATCCCTTCGAGGGCGGCAAGCAGGCGGTCGCCGAATGCTGGCGCAACATCACCGCGACCGGCGCGCTGCCGCTGGCGGCCACCGACAACCTCAATTTCGGCAATCCGGAAAAGCCGGAGATCATGAGCCAGCTCGTCCATGCCATCAAGGGCATCGGCGAGGCCTGCGAGGCGCTGGATTTCCCGATCGTTTCCGGCAACGTCTCGCTCTACAACGAGACCAACGGCCAGGCGATCCTGCCGACGCCGACGATCGCGGGCGTCGGTCTCATCCGGGACTGGAGCAAGATGGCGCGCATCCGCTTCGCCGAGCAGGGCCAGGCGATCCTGCTGGCGGGCGCTCCGGCAAGCTGGGGCACGCATCTGGCGCAATCGGTCTATATGCGCGACCTGCACAACCGCACCGACGGCCCGCCGCCGCCGGTCGATCTCGCCCATGAAAAGAAGGTGGGCGAATTCGTGCGCGGGCTCATTCAGGAAGGGCTGGCGACGGCCGTTCACGATTGCTCGACCGGCGGGCTGGCGCTGGCCGTCGCCGAAATGGCGATTGCGTCGGGCATCGGCGCGCATCTGAACCAGATCGCCGACCACGATCCCGTCCCGGTCTTCTTCGGCGAGGATCAGGGCCGCTACGTCATCACCGTCAAGGAAAGCAATCTTTCCAAGGTGCAGGAGCGCGCCGAGGCGGAAGGCGTGTTCTGCCCGTGGATCGGCCGCACCGGCGGCTCCTGGGTGACGCTGGGGACGGCGCGTCCTGTTTCAATTGAGCAATTGCGCTCGGCCCATGAATCATGGTTCCCTGACTTCATGGATGGCGGCGTTGCCGCCGCTGCCGAGTAAGCGAAGGAGTGCTCTGATGGCCATGAACCCTGGCGATATCGAAGACATGATCAAGGCCGGTATTCCCGGCGCGAAGGTGACGATCCGGGATCTTGCGGGCGACGGGGATCACTATGCGGCCGAAGTCGTCGCGGAAGCCTTCCGCGGCAAGACGCGCGTGCAGCAGCACCAGATGGTCTACAACGCCCTTGAGGGCCGCATGGGCGGCGTCCTGCACGCGCTCGCCCTCCAGACCAGCGCGCCGGACTGACCTGCCAAGCGAGAGGATTTCCCCATGGCCAGCCTGATCACCGATCTCGTTTCCGGCATCGTCGAAACGGCGCTGAAGGAAATCCTCAAGAAAACCGGGGCAACGCCGAAGCGCAAGAAGCGGCAGGCGCGCTCGGCCACCACGGGCAAGTTCGTGCGCAAGGTGAAAACCGCCACCGCCAAGCCCGCCAGGAAACAGGTCAGCCGCCGCCGCACGGCGGCGGGCCGCAGCAAGCAGCGCAATGCCTGAATCCACAGGGCTTGAATCCACAGGCCTGAATTCGCAAGGGCGCGGCTGGAATTCCGGACCGCGCATTGCTATCTCTCGTAGAGACCACCGGCCTGCCCGGCCGGATTTGCGTTCGGACAAAGAAACGGCGCTTTTGCGCATTTATGCAGAACGCCGGAACCCATGCAGCAGACAGCGGTCCTTGAAACCGCGTGTGAAAGGAAAAGGCCCATGAGCGGCATTCACGATCTCATCGATAACGAAGTCAAGAACAACGATGTCGTTCTCTTCATGAAGGGAACGCCGCAGTTTCCGCAGTGTGGCTTCTCGGGCCAGGTGGCCCAGATCCTCGATTATCTCGGCGTCGACTACAAGGGCATCAACGTGCTTGCCGATCAGGAAATCCGCCAGGGCATCAAGGATTACTCCAACTGGCCGACCATTCCGCAGCTCTACGTCAAGGGCGAATTCCTCGGCGGCTGCGATATCGTGCGCGAGATGTTCCAGGCGGGCGAATTGCAGACGCATTTCCAGAACAACGGCATCGCCGTCAAGGCTGCGTGACACCGGCAAGCTCATTTCGTCCAGATTTGATTTGAGTTTTGTCAAGGCGCCGGATAATAACGGCGCCTTATCTTTTTTCAGGAATATTTACCGTGACACCTGTGCCGGAAGCTATGCCTGCCCAGCTCAAGGGCATGAGCAAAATCGAATTTATCATTCTCATGGCCCTTTTGATGGCCTGTAATGCGCTCGCCATCGACATCATGCTGCCGGGTTTGCAGGAAATCGGCGCGAGCCTTGGCGTGGAAAACGAAAACCACCGCCAGTATGTCGTCTCGTCCTATCTGATCGGCTTCGGCATCGCGCAGCTCGTCTACGGGCCGCTGTCGGACCGCTTCGGCCGCAGGACGCCGATCATCGTCGGGCTTCTCATCTATATCGTTTCGGCGCTCGCCATCGTGTTCGTGCCAAGCTTCACCGCCATGCTGGTGCTGCGCTTCATTCAGGGCGCGGGCTCGGCCGCAACGCGCGTCGTGACGGTGTCGGTCATCCGCGACGCCTTCGGCGGGCGGCGCATGGCGGAAGTCATGTCGCTGATCATGATGGTGTTCATGGTGGTGCCGGTGATTGCGCCCGGCATCGGCCAGACGGTGATGCTGGTCGGCGAATGGCACCTGATTTTCCTGTTCATCGCGGTGATCGCGGCGGTTGTCTGCGCCTGGACCTATGTGCGCCTGCCGGAAACCCTGCATCCGGACGATGTGCGGCCCTTCACCGTTGCTTCCGTGATGGAAGGCTTCAAGATCGTCCTCACCAACCGCGTGGCGCTCTGTTACACGATTTCCAGCACCTTCATTTTCGGGGCGCTGTTCGGCTTCATCAACTCCGCGCAGCAGGTCTATGTCGGCATTTACGAACTCGGCGTCTGGTTCCCGGTCGCCTTTGCCGGGGTGGCGCTGTTCATGTCGCTGTCGTCCTTCCTGAACTCGCGCCTGGTCGGCCGCTTCGGCATGCGCCGCCTGTCGCACGGGGCGCTGGTGGGCTTCATGGCCATCAACTTCCTGTGGCTGGTGGTTCAGCTCAGCTTTTCGCAGCCCATGCCGTTTGCGCTGTTCATCACCTTCTTCGCGCTGGCAATGTTCCAGTTCGGCTGGATCGGCTCGAATTTCAATTCGCTGGCGATGGAGCCGCTCGGCCATGTCGCGGGCACGGCATCCTCGGTTCTGGGCTTTCTCAGCACCGTCGGCGGCGCGATGATCGGCGCGATCATCGGTCAGGCCTTCAACGGCACCGCGACGCCGATGATCACGGGCTTCTTCGTGGTTTCGCTGATCGGCTTC
>JBDHTA010000087.1:0-16639 GCA_039808465.1 Rhizobiaceae bacterium
GTAATAACCGGGGCGGCGCAGGTGATGCGCGTAGGTGGGAATGGAGGAGACGTATTCGGCCGCATTGTCATAGACCTGCGTGCGGCTGGGAAGCTGCCCCGCCATGAAGGAGGCGCGGGCGGGCGCGCAGAGCGGCGAGGAGGTGTAATTGTTGCGGAACCGCGCCGAACGCGCCGCAAGCGCCTTCAGGTGCGGCGCATGCAGGAAATCGGCGGGGCCATCGGGAAAGAACGTCCCGTTATACTGGTCGACCATGACGATGAGGATATTGGGCTTGCGGCTACCCATGGGAGACGTCTTCCTTCGGGGCTGGATGGGCGGGAGCGGAAAAACTGGCGGCGCGGGCAAGCTGGCCGTCGATGTAATCTTCGGTCAGCGCCATGCAGGCGTTGATGGACAGCGGCGCCGAGCGCAGGCCCTGGCGGATATACAGCCCGTCGATCATCGCCGCCGTGCCTTCGGCGATGCGGATGGCTTCCGGCACCGGGCAGAGCATCTTCAGCGCCGACAGGAGATCGGAGCGCAGCCGCCGCGCATAGACGGTCAGCAGGCGGCGCATCTCGTCGGAGCGCTGCGCCTCGACATAGAAGGCGAGCCAGGCGGCAATCGTCTCGGCGCTGAACTGGTCGGCCTGGAAGCTGACGCGCACCACCGCCGAAAGCCTTTCGCGCGGCGAGGCGGCCGCCCGCAGCGCCTCGACCACATCGGCGCGCAACCGGCGCAGCAGGCTGCGGATCGTCTCGATCATCAGCCGGTCCTTGGAGCCGAAATAATGATGGGCAAGCGCTGCCGAAACCCCGGCATTGCGGGCGATTTCCGACATGGTGACGGACAGCGAGCCGTGATCGCCGATCGCCTTGAGGGCGGCGTTCACCAGCGCCTTGCGCCGGATCGGTTCCATTCCGACTTTCGGCATGCCTGCGCCCCTTAGATGAGGAAGGAGGGAGCCTTCATGGTTTCGGGAACCGGCACGCCGAGGCGCGCCAGCACGGCGGGGGCAAGCTGCAACTGGTCGAGCAGCGTATCGGAGGAGGGGCCTTCGCCGCCGCCGAACCAGTAGAGCGCCACGTCCTGCATGTCGTCGCCATGGCCGCCGTGATGGCCGCGCTCGCTCTGGCCGTGGTCGGCGGTCACGATCACCTCGTAACCGGCCTTGCGCCAGCGCGGCAGGAAGGCGGCAAGCTGGGCGTCGATCAGGAAGCAGGCATGGTCCATCTCGTGACAGTCATGGCCGTAGCGATGGCCCATGCTGTCCAGCGTGCAGGTGTGCAGGATGCCGTAATCGATGGCAAAGCGCTCGGTCAGCCGTGTCAGCGTCGCGAAGAGATCGAGGTCGCTCGGCGTCATCTGGTTGATGGCGTTGTTGTAGCCGGACATGGTGTGGAAGCGGCCGTGATGGATCGGGCCGTCCTCCTCGTCGTATTCGATGTCGCGGACCATATCGAAGGGGGCGCGCTGGAAGAAGGTGGACCAGAAGGAATGCGTCACCGCGCCGCTTCTGCCGCCCGCCTTCGCCACCTCGGAAAAGATATCCGGCTGCGCCACGCGAAACAGCGTGTCGTTGGACACGACGCCATGCGCCTGCGGCGCAACCCCGGTATGGATCGAGGCATAGCAGGAGGCGGAGGTGGACGGCAGCACCGAGCGCATCTTCCACACCCGCGCCTCGCCCGATTGCACCCAGCCTTCGAGATTGCCCATCAGGCGGCGGGCATTGCGCCATGGCTGGCCGTCGAGAATGATCAGAAGAAGTCTGTTGCCAAGGGCCATCGGGCAGGTCCATGTCGGAAGTGGAGTGTCGGAATCGGGGCGGCGGAGATCGTGCTTCTGCGCAGGTTATTTTTGGTTGATCCATCAATCAATGAAAATCTTCGCGTCCCGCGATTTTGCTCTACCTTTCCACCGGGCTTGCGCTATGTTTTCGCTAGGGCGTTCTTTCTTTGAAATCGGAGGTTGCGATGAGCCAATTCGGAACCGGGCCGCTCGGCTCGCATTTGCAGGTGAAATGGGGATGGTTCGTCGGCATCGGCCTGCTGCTGATCGCCTGCGGCACCGTCGCGCTGGTCAATCTTCTCGCCGCCACCGTGGTCTCGGTCTATTATGTCGGGCTGCTGATGGTTCTGGGCGGCGCGCTGTCGATTGCCCACGCCTTTCAGGTGAAGGGCTGGGAAAGCGCGATCCTCTGGGCGCTGGGCGGCGCGCTCTATGTGCTGGCGGGCGTCTTCGCCTTCCTCAACCCGATTCTGGCCTCGGCGGTGCTGACGCTGATGCTGGCGGCGGCGCTGATCGTCACCGGCGTCCTGCGCGCCTTCGTCGGCTTTCGCATGAAGGGCGTTTCCGGCAGCGGCTGGATCATTTTCGCAGGCGCCGTCACGGCGCTGGCGGGTGTCGTCATCGCCATCGGCTGGCCGGTCAACAGCCTGTGGATCCTCGGCGCCTTCCTCGCCATCGACCTGCTGATGCAGGGCTGGTCGATGCTGTTCCTCGGGCTGGCGCTGCGGCGGTCGTGATGGCCATGGCCCTTCCCGAAACCATGCGCCATGTGGCGCTGAACGGTTCCGGCGGCCCCGAGGTGATCGGTTTTGCCGAAGGGCCGCTGCCGCAGGTGAAGCCCGGCGAGATTCTGGTGCGGGTGGAGGCGGCGGGCATCAACCGCCCCGACGTCGCCCAGCGCCAGGGCAGCTACCCGCCGCCGAAGGACGCAAGCCCGATCCTCGGCCTCGAAGTGGCGGGCGAGGTGGTGGCGCTCGGCGAGGGCGCCGAAGGCTTCAGCCCTGGCGACAGGGTCTGCGGCCTTGCCAATGGCGGCGGCTATGCCGAATTCTGCGCGCTGCCCGCCGGTCAGGCGCTGCGCTGGCCGAAAGGCTATGACGGCCCCCGCGCCGCCGCGCTGCCGGAAACCTTCTTCACCGTCTGGGCGAACCTGTTCATGATGGCGGGGCTGAAGCCGGGTGAGAGCGTGCTGATCCATGGCGGCACCAGCGGCATCGGCACCACGGCGATCCAGCTTGCCAGGGCTTTTGGCGCGACGGTGTATGCCACCGCCGGTTCGCGGGAGAAATGCGAGGCCTGCGAGACACTCGGCGCAAAGCGCGGCATCGATTATCGCACGGAGGACTTCGCCGCCGTTATCCGCGAGGAAACCGGCGGTCGCGGCGTCGATGTCATCCTCGACATGATCGGCGCCGATTATCTTGCCCGCAACCTCAAATCGCTGGGCAAGGATGGCCGCCTGTCGATCATCGCCTTCCTCGGCGGCAGCGTCGCGGAGAAGGTCGACCTGACGCCGATCATGGTCAAGCGCCTTGTCGTGACGGGCTCGACCATGCGCCCGCGCACGGGCGAGGAAAAACGCGCCATCCGCGACGAATTGCTGGCAAAGGTCTGGCCGCTGCTGGACGAGGGCAGGGTTGCCCCGGTCATGCACGCCGTGCTGCCGTTCGATCAGGCGGCGGAAGGCCATCGCCTGATGGAAAGCAGCCGCCACATCGGCAAGATCGTGCTGAGCCTGTCCTAACGTTCGGAAGGGGCGGTGCGCGGCAGGCTGATGGCGGCCGCCGCCGCGATCAGGCCGGGAATGGCGAACAGCGCGAACAGCCATGTCGCGGCCGAAACATTGCCCTCCGTGCCGCCCGGATGCAGCAGCCCGGTGCTGTTGACGGTAACCCCCGCCATCGCCGCGCCGAAGGCGCTGCCGAGCGACTGGATGGCGGTGATGCCGGAGGTCGCCTTGTCCTTCTCGTCGGCGGGCGCGATGCGCAGAACCTGCGTCACCAGATGCGCCCAGCATATCCCGACGCCGAAACCGGCAAGGAAGATCAGCACCGTGGAAATGGCAATCGGCGTCAGCGCCCCCGCCCGGTTGTCCATCGCCAGCGAAAAGGCGAGCAGCCCCAGCCCCGCCGCTTCCAGAAGCGAACCGGCGATCACGGCGCGGCGGATGGATTCACCCTTGAAATTGCTGCTGAAAAAGGTTCCGGCCGTCCATCCCAGCGCAATCAGCGCGACGATGTAGCCCGACACCAGCGGCGTCACCGCATGCAGCATTTGCAGGAAATAGGGAATGTAGATGTCGGAAGTCATCGCCGCCAGCATCATGAACATGGCGAGATAGATGCGGCAGAGCGGATTGGAAAGCGTGACGCCGCCGCGCGGCAGAAGCCGCACCGCCACCTGCTTTTCCACCGCCACCATCGCCGCGATGGCCACGACCGCGCCGATGACCAGCGCCAGCCGCAGCGCCACATCCTCGCTGGTGCCCGCGAAGCTGACCATCAGCAGCGAGACGGTCAGGAGCAGCATCTGCGCGACGGCGGCCTTGGTCTCGGTGCGGTCGTCGGCGCCTTCCGGCAGCAGTTTCGGGGCAAGCAGCAGCATGGCGAGCGCCAGCGGAATGATCAGCGCGAAGGCGTAGCGCCAGGCGCTGTCATGGGCGAAGAAGCCGCCGAGCGTCGGCCCGACGAAGGTGGAGATGCCCCAGATCGCCGCATAGAGCGAGGAGGCTTTCGTCCATAGCGATTCGGGAAAGGCATAGCGGATGAAGGCGTAGCCGAGCGTCGCCAGCGTGCCCGCGCCGAAGCCCTGCACGGCGCGCCCCGCCAGCACCACCTCCATGGTGGGGGCCACGGCGCAGACGAAGCTGCCGGTCAGGAACAGCAGCGCCCCGATCATGTAGGTGCGGTTGAGGCTCATGCCGCGCGGGCGGATGGCGATGAACACCGAGCCCAGCACCGAGGCGGTGACGTAAAGCGTCGTCACCCAGGCAAACAGCGGTAACCCGCCGATATCGCGCACCACCGACGGCATGATCGTGGCGGTGACATAGGTTTCCACCGCGTACAGCGAAATCCCGCCCGCCAGCATCAGGCTGGTGGCGATGTGATCGCGCGAAAACAGGGCGCTGAACGAAGAAGCATCGGCGGCGGAGGACATCGGGACAAATCCGGGAGCGAAGATTGCAATGAAAATGGATTGGGTTTATTCCAAGATATAACTTGGAAATTACACGCGCCTAAAATTTTGGCAAGAGAGCCTTATCGAAATAATGCGCCCATCGCCGCGTGAACGATTGCTGCTGCTGCTGAAGACCGACGGCCCCCGCACGGCTTCGGCTCTGGGGGAGGCGCTCGGCCTGACCGGCGAGGCCGTGCGCCAGCAATTGACGCGGCTGGCGGCGGAGGGGCTGGTGGAAGCCGGAAGCGAGACGGCGGGCGGGCGCGGGCGTCCGCGCCAGGCGTGGCAGTTGACGGGACCCGGGCACCGCACCTTCCCGGATGGCCATGCCGACATGACCGTGGCGCTGATCGACGCCATCGGCGCGGAACTGGGGCCGCAGGCGCTGGAACGGGTGATTGCCGCGCGCGAGCGCGAGACGCAGGCCGCCTATCACGCGGCTCTGGAGGCAAAGCAAACGCTGGAGGAGCGCATCGACGCGCTGGCGGCGTTGCGCAGCGCCGAAGGCTACATGGCCGACTGGTGGCGGGAGCCGGACGGCTCCTTCGTGCTGGTGGAAAATCATTGCCCGATCTGCGCCGCCGCCAGCCTGTGCCGCAATTTCTGCCGCTCCGAACTGGAGATTTTCCGCGCCGTTCTCGATGCGCCGGTGGAGCGTTTCGAGCATGTGCTCTCCGGCAGCCGCCGGTGCGCCTACCGCATCGGGGCCTGAGCGCCTCAAAAGATGAGCGCTTCAAAAGAAATGCAGCGTGCCGAAGGCGGGGATCTTGACGCCGGGATCGGCGAAATCCAGCCCCGCCACCAGCCCGAGCAGATGCAGTTCGACGCCGCTGCGCACGCCGAGGGAAATGCCCGCCAGCCCGTAGAGGGTCGCATGCGCGTCCTGCCAGTCGGCGTCGATCTGGTAGAAGCGCCCTTGCGGCAGGTAATCGCGCCCCACCGCATCCGGCGGCAGCACCGCGCCGATCTCCGGCACCGAGCGCAGCACATGCGCGACGAAGGTGTTGGAATTCGGCCCCGGATAGATGCGGTAGCCGCCGGGCTTCGCATGCGGATAGGCGGCGATTGCCGCCTCGACGGCGGGAATCAGCCGTTCCGCCGCCTCGCCCTTGACGGCCGCCACCACACGCGGCGGGTTGGAATACCAGAAGGCGTCGGGCGCATAGCCGTTGTGGCGGATCGGGCTGCCCCAGCCCACCTTGTCGTAGCGGTCGTAGCCCGCGGCGTCCTTCCGTTTCATCACGATCCAGGCATGACTGGCGACGGCGCCCTTCATGCCCCCCGTCGTGGCCGAGAAGATGTGGAGCGCCGCGCGCGGATCGTCCCCGGGGCGCGGCAGCAGGCCGGAGGAGGTCCAGCGCGCCTCGCGCCAGCTCGCGGGGCGCTCCTTCACCGCCCACCATCCGGCCGCCACCATGGTCGGCAGCAGGTAGATGACCGCGAAAGCGAGGAAGAGGCGTTTGACGAAGAGCATCGATGCTACCGAAGCGGGAAAGATATCGATGAAATCTCCATGCGATTGTGGATAAATCAAGGCCGTTGGCTTTCGGCTCGGCTCGCGATATTCCTGCGAGTCGAAATCCGCATCCGGAGTGTCCCGTCATGAGCAATCCCGTTCTCGTCGAAGTCACCAGAGGAAACCGCGTCGAAAGCCGCCATCGCGGCATGGTCGCGGTCACGGATGATGACGGCAGGCTTGTCTATGCGCTCGGCGATACCGATGCCGCCGTCTTTCCGCGCTCGGCCTGCAAGGCCATGCAGGCGCTGCCGCTGGTGGAAAGCGGCGCGGCGGACGCCTACGGTTTTGGCGCCAGGGAACTGGCGCTTTCCGCCTCCTCCCATTCCGGCGAGCCGGAGCATGTGGAACTGGCCGCCTCCATGCTGGCGCGGGCAGGGCGCGGCGTGGCCGATCTGGAATGCGGCGCGCACTGGTCCTTCGAGGAAAAGGTGCTGATCGATCAGGCCCGCGCGCTGGCGCACCCGACCGCCCTGCACAACAATTGCTCCGGCAAGCATGCCGGTTTCGTCTGCGCCGCCTGCCATGGCGGCATCGATCCCAAGGGCTATGTGGGTTACGACCACCCGATCCAGAGCGAGATTCGCGGCATCATGGAAGGGCTGACGGGCGCGCATCTGGATGCCGATTGCTGCGGCGTCGACGGCTGCTCCATTCCCACCTATGCCATGCCGCTCAAGGGCTTGGCGGCGGGCTTTGCCCGCATGCTGACCGGCAAGGGGCTGGAAGCCGGACGCGCCAGGGCCTCGCGCCGCATCATCGACGCCTGCATGGCCGAACCCTTTTACGTGGCGGGTACCGGCCGCTCCTGCACGGCGCTGATGCAGGCGGCGCCCGGAAAAATCTTCGCCAAGATCGGCGCCGAAGGCGTGTTCTGCGCGCTTCTGCCGGAAAAGGGCCTGTCCATCGCGCTGAAATGCGAGGATGGCGCGGGCCGCGCCGCCGAATGCATGGTGGCGGCGGTTCTCGCCCGCTTTTTCGAGGACGGCAGCGCCGAAAAGGCCGCACTTCTGGCACTCGCCAACCGCACGATGCGCAACTGGAACGGCATCGAGGTCGGCTCCATCCGCGCCGCCGAGTTGCTCGGCGCCTGAGACCCGCGTGGCGCGGGCCGCATTGAATTGCGATCCGTCAACTCCCGCGCATGCGGCCCCCGCGGGCCGTGAAGCGCAAGTTTCGCGCAAGCCTCGCTGCCCACATTCGGCAGGCAGGCAGTTCCGCGAAACGTGAATGGCACTTTACCGCTGGTTGATGCGATAACCGGAATCGCCTCAAAACAAAACAAAGAGAAGTGGACGGGGACGATATGCTCAAATCCTTGAAAACGGACATTCTTGACCCCGATCTGGCGGCCGATAGCGGCGATCTGCGCATGGAGCGCTTGTCGGCCGCCCGCGCCATCTGCGATTTCGCCGGGCAGGCGGGCTTCGAGGCCGATGCCGCCGATGCCGCCAACCCGGATGCGGCGGAACTGCTCGCCCATGAACCGGCCGCCATGCGGCTGCTGTGGTGCGAGGACGAGGCCTTCCTGCGCCGCCCCTGCCTTGAGAGCACGCGGCTGGCCGGTGTTGCCGCGGCACCCTCGCGGCGCGCCTTTTCGCCGGAAGGCGGCAGGATCCGCATCGGCTATCTCTCCAGCGATTTTCACGATCACGCCACCATGCGCCTGTTCGCGCCGGTGCTGGCCATGCATGACCGCGAGGTTTTCGATGTCTCGCTGTTCTGCTATTCCGATCCGCGCCACCGCACCTGGCAGGAAAACCGCTTTCCGCCGATCGTGCGCCGCGCCATCACCCGCATCCGCCATCTGGACGATGCGGAAGCCGCCGGGCTGATCGCCGAGCGCGGCATCGATATCCTGGTCGACCTCAAGGGGTTCGCCTCCGGCGCCCGCCCCGGCATCGTCAAGCGCAGCGATGCGCCGGTGAAGGCGGCCTATCTCGGCTTTCCCGGCAGCATGGATGGCGCGGATTTCGACTATGCCATCACCGACCGCTTCGTGACGCCCGACGCGAGCAAGCCCTTCTACGCGGAAAAGCTGGCCCGCCTGCCGGAAACCTACCAGCCGCACGATGCCGACAGCCGCCCGCTGCCCAAGGCCATGACCCGCGCCGAATGGCATCTGCCGGAAAACGCTTTCGTCTTCGCCGCCTTCAATTCCACCCAGAAGATCACGCGGCGTACCATCGGCCTGTGGAGCCGCATCCTGAAAGCCGCGCCCGGCGCGGTGCTGTGGATGCTGTGCGACACGCCGCTTGCGCGGGTCAACCTGCTCGCCGCCTTCGCCGCCGAGGGCGTCCAGGCCTCGCGCATCCTGTTCACGGGGCAGGTGGAGTATGCCGATCATCTCGCCCGCCTGTCGCTGGCCGATCTCGGCCTCGACACCTTCCCCTATAACGGCCACACCACGACGTCGGACATGATCTGGGCCGGTCTGCCGGTGCTGACGCTGCGCGGCAAGAGCTTCGCCTCGCGGGTGTCGGAAAGCCTGCTGAACGCCATCGGCCTCGGCGAGCTGGCGGCGGCGGATGAAACCGCCTTCTGCGACATGGCCGCCGCCATGGCGCGGGCCCCGCGCAAGATCGCCGAGCTGAAGGAGCGGCTGGACGAGAACCGCTTTTCCGCGCCGCTGTTCAACGGCCGCCGCATCACCGCCCATCTGGAGCGCGCCTATCTGATGATGGCGGAACGGGCGAGGGCGGGCCTGCCGCCGGAACATTTCGACGTGCCCGCGCTGCCCGCGCTCGAACACCCCTTCGCAAGCTGGCGGCGCGGCGGCTGACATACAGGCGGTTCTCTCGGTCACGTCATCCTCGGGGTTGTCCCGAGGATCTGCTTTGGCGCGAAGCGGGAAACGCTTTACCCGTCGATCATCGCCAGCAGCGTATCCAGCCGGTCCGCCTCGAAGGGCGGCTTTTCCGGGCGCAGCCTCGCGATGCGCGGAAAGCGCATGGCGACGCCGGATTTATGCCGGGTGGAGCGGGCGATGCCCTCGAAGGCCACTTCCAGCACATAGCCGAAATCGCGCTCGGCGCGCACCGCCCGCACCGGGCCGAAGCGGTCGGTGGTGTTGTTGCGCACGAAGCGGTCGAGTTCCTCAAGCTCGGCATCGGTGAAGCCGAAATAGGCCTTGCCGACCGGCACAAGCTGGTCGCACCCGTCGACTTTGGCCCAGACCCCGAAGGTGAAATCCGAATAATAGCTGGAGCGCTTGCCATGGCCGCGCTGCGCATACATCAGCACCGCGTCGATATTGTAGGGATCGCGCTTCCACTTGAACCACGGCCCCTTGGCGCGCCCGGCGGTATAGGGGCTGTCGAGCCGCTTGATCATCACGCCCTCGATGACGGGATCGGGCGGCGCAAGCCGCAGGCGGTCGAGTTCATCCCAGCCCGAGAAGGCGACCTCCGGCGACAGGTCGAAACGGTCATGCGGGGCGCGGCCGATGAGAGTGGCCAGCCGCTCGCGCCGCTCCACATAGCTTGCGCCGCGAATATCCTGCGTGCCCGCAAACAGCAGGTCATAGGCGCGGATGAAGGCCGGATACTCCTCCAGCATCCGCCCGCTCACTGTCTTGCGGTTGAGGCGCTGTTGCAGGTCGCTGAAGGTGCGCGTCGGGCTGTTGGAACGGGCGGTGCCGCCGATCAGCAATTCGCCGTCCATTACACCCTCGAAATTCATGGCGCCGACGATATCGGGAAAGGCGCCGGAAATATCGTCGCCGCTGCGCGAATAGAGCCTGCGCGCCGCTCCCGAGCCGCTGAGCTGCACGCGGATGCCGTCCCATTTCCATTCGGCGGCATAGTCGCGCGGATCGAGCCCGTCGAGATCGCCCTCCTGCACCGGCGTCGACAGCATCACGGAATGGAAGATGGCGGGCGTCGCCAGCACCGGCCTGTCCGCCTTGCCCTCCAGCCATTGAAAAAGCGCCACATAGGGCGGCTCCAGCCCGTGCCACAGGGTTTCGATCTCGGTCACGTCCCTGCCGGAAAATTCCGCGAGCGCCTGCTTGGCGAGCCGGGCCGAAACCCCGATCCGCAGGCCGCCGGTGATCAGCTTGAGGAAGGCGAAGCGGCTCGACGTATCCAGCCGGCCGAGCAGCCCGCGCACATGGGCGCGAACCTCCGTGCGGCCAAGCCCGTTCATTTCGGCAATGACGGCCCCGAGCCCCGGATCGTCCGTTTCGGCGGGGGCCGCGTCGCGCTCCTGGTCCCAGACCAGCGCGATGGTCTCGGCGAGGTCGCCGACATAATCGTAGGAGTAGCGGAAAAGCTCCGCGTCCATCCGCTCCAGCGCCAGCTCACGCAAAAGCGCGGGCTTGACGGCGCGGATATCCAGCGTCCCGGCAATCGCGGCGAGCCCGTAGCCGCGATCCGGATCGGGCGTGTCGCGAAAATAATCGGCAAGCAGCGTCAGCTTGCCGTTGCGCGAGGGCGTGAGAACGAGGCGGTCGAGCAGGGTGGCGAAGGCTTTCATCTCAATCGCCCTCGTCTTCATAGCCGACCAGATGCAGCGGCCGGGCGGCGATGCCGTTCAGTTCGCACCAGCGCACCAGCGCCTCCTCGCGCCCATGCGTGACCCAGACCTGGGACGGCGCAAGCTCGCGGATCGTCGCCGTCAGCTCCGGCCAGTCGCAGTGATCGGAAATCACCAGCGGCAGTTCCACGCCGCGCTGCCTGGCCCGTTGGCGCACCATCATCCAGCCCGAGGCGAAGCAGGTGACGGGATCGGAAAACCGCCGCGCCCAGCGGTCGGCAAAGGCCGAGGGCGGGCCGACGACCACCGCGCCGCGAAAATTCTCGCCGCTGCCGCGCTCCACCGTCGCCGGGCGCAATTCGCCGAGATCGATGCCCTGGCTCTGGTAATAGTCGCAAAGCTTCGTCAGCGCGCCATGGATATGGATCGGCTCGTGATATCCGGCGCGGCGCAGGAGCGCGATCACCCGCTGCGCCTTGCCCAGCGCATAGGCCCCCACCAGATGCGTGCGCTCGGGAAACTGCCGGAGCGAGGTGAGCAGCTTGTTGGTTTCCGCCAATGGGTCGGGATGGTGAAACACCGGCAGCCCGAATGTCGCCTCGGTGATGAAGACATCGCAGGGCACGGGCTCGTAGGGCGCGCAGGTCGGATCGGCGCCGCGCTTGTAATCGCCGGAAACGGCGATGCGCGTGCCCGCCTGCTCGATGGCGATCTGCGCCGACCCCAGCACATGCCCCGCCGGATGAAAGCGCACCGAAACGCCATCGATATCCACCGCTTCGCCATAGCCCACGGCCTGCTCGCTGCCGCAGAAATCCTCGCCGTAGCGCAGGCGCATGATATCGAGCGTCTGCCGCGTCGCCATGACCGCGCCATGACCGGCGCGGGCATGGTCGGAATGCCCATGGGTGATCAGCGCGCGGGCAACGGGCCGGACGGGATCGACATGAAAGCCGCCCGCCGGGCAGAACAGCCCTTCGGGCGCGGGATAGAGCAGCTTTTCCGGTCTCATGCGCCTTTATGTAGCGGCCAAAAGAGCAAGCGCCAGAGGCGTTATCCGTCCGGGCCGAAGATAGCGGGAAATTCCGCGCGAATGCCGAGCGGCAGGAAGTGCTTCAGGTTTTCTGTTACTACCGTCAGGTCATAGGCCTGCGCCGTGGCCGCGATGATGATATCGGCAAGGCCGGGAGAATGGCCCTTGCTGCGAGCCATGTCGTCCATCGCCCCGGCAATCCGGGCTACAATCGAATCCATGCCCAGAATGCGCTCGCCGAAACTGTCCGTCACTCCGTCCAGCCACGCATTCAGCCGCCGCGCGCGCTCGACGCCGCCGGAGCGGTGAAGCTGTCTCATGCCCCGTTCGATTTCGGCGATGGTCATGGCTGAAAGATAGAGCGTTCCAGCCTCTCCCTGTTCGTGAAACCATGCCCTGACACCGCCGGATGGCTGCTTTTTCCTGTCCGGTGATAATCGCGAGAGAATATTGGTGTCGATCAGAAAGCCGTTACTCAAGATCGGCGTCCCGCATCCCTGACGGGTCGCGCTCCGGATCTGCCCCGCCGGGATAGGTCATGAGAAAATCGCCGAAATTGGGTTTTGGCGCCCGCATGGCCTTTCTGGCCGCCTCGGCCGCCTTGACGCTCACCAGCACGGCGGCGGGCTTGCCGTGGCGGGTGATGGTCACGAACTCTCCGTTGGCGGCGTCGTCCACCAGCCCGGCAAACCGGGCCTTTGCGTCCGCTACGCTCATTGTTGCCATGCCAGCCTCCTGAAAATGACTATTTATGGTCATTTTGGTGGTGACGGCGTCAATGTCAACCGGTTCCTCATCCCGCCTGCCGCAGCAATTCCTCGATGCCTGCCGCATCCACGGGGCGGGAGAAGTGGAAGCCCTGCACCTCCTGGCAGCCGGTGCTGCGCAGATATTGCAGTTGCTCGTCGGTCTCGACGCCTTCGGCGATGACGCTGAGTTTCAGTTTCTGCGCCAGCGCGATCACGGCCGAAGCGATGGCGGAGGAGGCGGTGTCGTGCGGCAGGGATTCGATGAAGGAGCGGTCCATCTTCAGGCGCGAGACCGGCAATGTCTTCAGCGCGGCAAGATTGCTGTAGCCGGTGCCGAAATCGTCGATCGACAGTCGCACGCCGAGCGCCGACAGGGCCTGCATGGCCGAAAGCGCCTGCGCCGTGTCGCGCATCACGGTGTCCTCGGTCAGCTCCAGCTCCAGAAAGGCGGGGTCGAGGCCGCTTTCGTCCAGCGCCTCGCGCACCAGTGCGGGCAGGGCGGGATCGCAGAACTGCCGCGCCGAAACGTTGACGGCGATGATGACGGGCGGCAGGCCGAGATCCTGCCACAGCCGGTTCTGGCGGCAGGCGGCTTTCAGCACCCACAGCCCCAGCGGCAGGATCAGGCCGGTGGATTCCGCCAGCGGAATGAAGCGGGCGGGCATTTGCAGGCCATGGCGCGGATGCGCCCAGCGCACCAGCGCCTCGACGCCGAGAACCCGGCCGCTCTCCACATCGATCTGCGGCTGGTATTGCAGGAAAAGCTGGTGGTTGGCGATCGCCTCGCGCAATTCCTCGCGCCAGTCGATCCCGGCGGTTTCCGGCGTGCGGTTGTCGTCGCTGAAGCTTTGCAGCGCGTCGCGCCCGGCCTGTTTGGCCGCATACATGGCCGCATCCGCATTGGCGATCAGCATTTCCACGCTGTCGCCATCGTCGGGAAAACAGGAAACGCCCATGCTGCATGTGGCCGAAACGCTGCCGCCCGCCACGATCACCGGCTGCGACAGCTTGGCGCGCAATTGCTTCAGGCGCGGCAGGATTTCGAGATCGGCGCGGGACTGGTTGGCGAAGACCAGCAGGAATTCGTCGCCGCCGATGCGCGCCACCAGATCGGAGGCGCGGGTGAATTCCAGCATGCGGGCGGCGGCCTGCCGCAGCACCTCGTCGCCCGCGCCATGGCCGAGCGTATCGTTGATCTGCTTGAAATTGTCGAGATCGGCGTAAACCAGCACCACGCGCTTGCCGGTCACGCGCGCCTGTTGCAGCATATGCGCCACGCGCTCCTTGAAGAAGGCGCGGTTCGGCAGGCCGGTCAGCGGATCGTGATGGGCCATGAACTGCATGCGGTCTTCCGCCTGCTGCCGCTCGATGGCGATGCTGGCGATATGGGTCGCCATGGCGATCAGCGCGGTTTCGGGCTCGGTCGGTTCGCGCACGGTGGCGCTGTAGAGCGCGAAGGTGCCGAGCACCACGCCCTGCGCGGACAGGACGGGCGTCGACCAGCAGGCGCGAAAACCGTATTCGGCGGCGATGCCGCGTGCCATTTCCCAGCGCTCGTCGGTCAGGATGTCGGAGACGATCACCGGCTGGCCGAGCCAGGCCGCCGTGCCGCAGGAACCCGCCATCGGGCCGATGGCGAGGCCGTCGATAAGAGCGTTGTAGGCGGAAGGCAGGCTGGGGGCCGCGCCTGCGCGCAGATGCCGCCCCTCGGCGTCCATCAGCAGCACGGAAGCCTGCAACCCGCAAAGCTGCGATTCCGCCAGCCGCACCAGCGAGGAGAGGATATCGGGCAGCGGCTCGCTGCGGGCGATCATTTCCAGCAGCGCCGCCTGTCCGCTGCGGATCGCCTCCTCGCGCCTGCGGCGGGTGATGTCGCGGGCGATGCCGATCAGCCCCGTCACCGCGCCGGTGCCGTCGCGCAGCGGAATCTTGGAGGTGAGCAGCCACGAGCGGCCGCCATCGGCATGGGTGACGGTTTCCTCGATATCGAAACGCGCCTCGCCGCGCGCCATGATATCCTGCTCGACGGTTGCGAATTCCGCCGCCATTTCATCGGGATAGAGGTCGAAATCCGTCTTGCCGAGCAGGTCTTCCGGCGCTTGCAGCCGGTTGGCGTCGAGCGTGGCGCGGTTGGCGAAGACGAAGCGCGTCTGCCGGTCCTTGACGTAGATCTGGTCGGGAATCTGGTCGAGCACGGCGCGCAGAAGGGCGGCGCCATCGCCCGCGGCGGTGGTTTCTGAGGAGCGGATGAAGGCCGTGGCGACGGCAACGGCATGGCGGATTTCCGGCTCGACGGAATCCTGCCGCGGCCTTTGGGTCCGCTTCATGCCAGCATCCGTCATTCGCGTCCGCTCCCCGGCATCACGCTCCGCCCATTGGTTTCGCCGTTCCGATCCTAAGGTTTATTTCCTTATGGAAGTTTAAACGCAAGCATACATTCGCAATGTTCTATGATTGCCGATCCGTTACCATGCGAAAACGCAGGCGGCGGCTCCTTTCCTTCTGTGCCGTGATGACACGCCGGTCATGGCACGGTTCCTGCTTCGCGCAGGGGAACGCTTATCAGGAAGGAGATATGCCATGCTGTCAAGACGGAGTTTGCTGCTGACGGCCGCAGGCGCTTTCGCCGCCCTTCCGTTTCACCGCGCGGGCGCGGACGATATCACGCCGGTCGACCTGCGCGGCGCGCTGGATGGCGGCGAGGGCGGCCTGCGCCCCGGCGCTGAGGACGACCAGAGCCGCCGCTTCGCGGCGCTGCTGCGGGAAGCGGCGGTGAACGGCAGGCCGCTGTTCCTGCCGCCCGGCACCTATCGCATCTCCAATATCGACCTGCCGGAAAACGCCCGTATCATCGGCATCGCCGGTGCCTCGCGCATCGTCTATACCGGCAACGGCCACCTGTTTGCTGCCGAAGGCGTCAGCCACCTGTCGCTGAGCGGCCTGGTCATCGACGGCGCGAACCGCTGGCTCGGCGATTACGCGGGCGCGCTGGTGCATCTGCGCGGCGCGGGCGATGTGACGATGCAGGATTGCGAGATCGCCGGAAGCCGCAAGAACGCCATCCTTCTGGAGCGCTGCGGCGGGCGCATCGCCAATTGCCGCCTGTCGGGCGCGGCCGATGCCGGGCTGAACGCCATCGAAAGCACCGGCCTTTCCGTTACCGACAACACGGTCAGCGATTGCGGCAATGGCGGCATCCTCATCCATCGCTGGGCGAAGGGCGCCGACAACACCATGGTCAGCGGCAACCGCATCGCCCGCATTGCCGCAAGGAATGGCGGCACCGGCCAGAACGGCAACGGTATCAATATCTTCCGCGCCGATGGCGTGCTGGTCACCGGCAATCACATCAGCGATTGCGCCTTCACGGCGATCCGTTCCAATGCCGGATCGAACGTGCAGATTTCCTCCAACCAGTGCTTCAATTCCGGCGAAACCGCGATCTATTCGGAGTTCGGCTTCGAGGGCGCGGTGCTCTCCTCCAATCTGGTGGATGGCGCGGCCAACGGCATCCTCGTCGCCAATTTCAACGAGGGCGGGCGGCTGGCGGTCATTTCCGGCAATGTGGTGCGCAACCTCACGGCCAAGGCCCCTTACGCGCATGAGGGCGCCGCCTTCGGCCTTGGCATCGGGGCGGAGGCGGATGTCTCGATCACGGGCAATGTGGTGGAGAATGCGCCGAAATGGGGCATGATGCTGGGCTGGGGGCCTTACTTGCGCAATATTGCCGCCACAGGCAATATCGTGCGGCAATCTTCCGTCGGCTGCGCCGTTTCCGTGGCCGAGGGCGCAGGCACGGCGCTGATTGCCGACAACATGTTTCAGGATACGCCCGAGGGCGCCGTCGTCGGCTTTCGCTGGAACGAGCGGGCAAGCGGCGAACTGGCGGCAGGCGGCGAGGCTTTCGCGCAT
>JBDHTA010000088.1:0-16569 GCA_039808465.1 Rhizobiaceae bacterium
CGCGTCGGGAAAACGCGTGAAGGGCCCGCTTGTTCCCGGCGCCCGCAGCGGAACCGCGACGGCGGTTTTGCCGTTCTGACCGGAAACGGCGGATGGCGGCATGACGGACGATCTTGAGGATATTCTTCAAAGCGCGGGGTTAATTGCGTTTTGACGCTAAAGGCTACCCCACCAGCTTTTGGACTTTGAATAGTCTTGCGGCACGTCGTGTTGCCAGTCCACGATCTTGGTAATGGCCGGATCTATGAGGTTGGCCAGACTGTCTCCAATCATGGCCCAACCTTGAATAACGCGTCCGTTCTGGCCGGACATATTTGCCTTGTGAAGCCTGTCGAGTGGAACCGAATCGCCGCTCAGCATGGAATGGGCGATGGAACTGTAGATATCAGCCGTTCCTTCCGCCCATTTTCCGAGCGTCATCGATTCTGATTGTTCATCGCTGGCGCCAAGCATTTTGGAGCCGTATTTAATTGTCGGGTCAATCGGGCTGATGAGCGGATTTGTCTTTGACGCAAGCGCAACGGCTGCATCGGTACCAACCGCCATGGCGCCTGTAAGGGCGGCGCTTGCAAGCTTGCCTGTTCTATTTTCGATCGATGATTTCTCGTAAGCCTTCCAGCCGGCGGTCAGTCCGCCGACGCCGGTCATGACCGTATTCAGAACAGGGTTGCTGAGCATGCCGCCTTTCTCGATGATCTTTCGTCCAAAGGGCACCTTGTTCAGTGTCTGCTCGATTGCAATCGCCGCTTGGGAGAGGTTGCCACGAGCAAAGTCGCCCGCGCTGTTCAGCAATGTGTTGTAGCCACGGATCATTGTACGCTCATTTGCGAGCAGGTTTTCTGCTTGCGACACCATGGGCGCCATGAACGTCATCGCCGAACGGGCGGCTTCCGAGCCGCAATTACTGGCCATCTGCGCCAGATGCCGGGATGCCTTCAGGCGCGCGACATCATAAAGAAGTTGCTCGGAGGTTTTCATATGCGCAGGCAAGGCGTTCAGAGCCCGTCCGGCGGAGTCCGCCATCTTAAAACTTTTGAACGTCGCTTCAGCGTTGCCGTAAGCATCCTTGATGTTTCCAACGAGATCGCGCCCCTTGTTGGACGCCAAGTAATTCATGGCGACCGTGGAGGCGGAGTTTATCTGCCGCGCAAGCTTCAGCTCCGGTAATACATGGCCATAGATGCTCATGCCCGCTTGCTGAACAGGTATGGGAGCCGGACGTCTGTGAACTGCTGGTGTTGAAACGGCTGAATTGCCTGTCATGTCAATCACCCTCGCCGGTAAAAAGTTTGCAGATGAGCTTATTTTGAGAGATGAGTATATATTTGAATTTTTTGTCTTTCATCGAAATTCAAGGTTCGGTGAATCTGGAGTATTCGGGAAATATAATTGTTGAGATGAAGTATAACCTCAGGTGGAGCTATTATGCAAGCAATCTGATGGGCCGGGAACGCATTACGCGCTTGCCTGTCTTCCGTTGTTCTCGTGTCGAATGGAATGGCGGAGCTTCAGGTCCAGGCGCGCAGGTCGAAACCGGCCTCCCGCGCCGCCTCGATGAAGGCGCGCCGGGCGCTATCGGGCGAGGCGTGCCCGGCCAGCGCCCGCTGGCAGGCTTCGCGGGCCAGTTCCCAGGCGCGGCCATCCTGCACCGGCCAGTAGCGGCGCAGGCAGATATCGGCGTCGCGCGTGCTTTCCACGCGCAATTGCCGGTCCGGGGCTTCGAGGATGACGGCCTCGCTCCACAGCCGGTCGTTCATTCGCGCCCTCCCCCGCCATGGCGGGCGGCGCGCTGCTGCTCGGCGACGATCTCGGCCAGCGTCACGATGCCGGACAGCTCCCGGCCTGCGTCGTAGACCACGAGGCGGCGCATGGAAAGCTCGGTCATGCGGCGGGCTGCCTCGTCGATCTCGTCATCTTCCTGGCAGCCTTCCAGCCCCACGGTCATGATTTCCGAAACGGCGGTGGTGGAGGCGCGGCCCTCGGCGACGATGCGCATGACGATGTCGCGGTCGGTGATGATGCCGACGAGATTGCCGACCCCCGGCACCTCGATGGGAATGGCGCCGGTATCGGTATCGACCATGAGACGGGCGACCGCCTGAACCGAATCCGTCGGGGCGGCCGTCACCACCTGCCGGGTCATCACGTCGCGAACCTTCATGCATCCGTCTCCCTGTCGCGGCCCGCGATGTTACGGCTGGCCCTTGCTCAAATCCCGGCCGTTCACCGAAGCGGGCACCTTGATTTCCTTTTCCTCATTGGCCGGATGCGGCAGATCCACCTCCACCGGCGCGACGACATGCGGCTCGGGCGCGTTCGGCCGCCTGGTGGCGGGCCCGGCCGCACCCTTGCGGCGCTGCTGGTCGCGAAGCCGTTGCAGAAACCGGCGCATGCTCGATCCTTCCGATTCAGATGATCCTGCGTATCGGTTCCATAACGGCGCCGGGCGGCTTTGGTTCCATGCCGCCTGCTCCGGGAAGTGTCTGGGGAATTGGCTGGCGGTCAATCCGCCGCAAGGCGCCTGCGCCGCTGTTCTAGCTGATGCTCGCGCCAGACGGTGAACAGGCCGGCGCCTACGACGATGATCGCGCCCGCGATCATGTTGGCCGTCAGGCTTTCGCCGAACACCGTGACCGCCATGATGCAGCTCAGCACCAGTTGCAGATAGGTGACCGGCTGCACCTCCACCGCTTCCAGAAGGCCGTAGGATTTGATCAGGAAATAATGGCTGGTCGCGCCGCAGATGCACAGGGCCGCCATCGCCCACCAGTCGGATACCGCGATCGGCGTCCAGTAGAACGGACCGACCATGGTGATGGCCAGCGCGCCGAACACGCCCGCGTAGAACACGCTCGTCATCGCCGAATCGTGGCGGCTGACGGCGCGGGTGGCGACGCTGTAGATGGCGAACATGAAGGCGGCGGTAAGCGGCAGCAGGAAGGAGATATCGAAGCCCAGCCCCACGGGATTGAGGATGATCAGCACGCCGAACAGCCCGGCGAGAACGGCGCTGGCGCGCCGCCAGCCGACCTTTTCGCCGAGCAGCGGCACCGAAAGCATCGTCACCAGCAGCGGCACGGCCTGAAAGATCGCCTGGCTCATGGCCAGTCCGGCATGGGTGAAGGCATAGACCGTCAGCACGATTTCCCAGGCAAGCAGCACCCCGCGCATGATCTGGAGAAAGGGATGGCGGGTGGCGATGGCGCCGCGAATGCCGCCGGGCGAAGCCGCCGCCATGGCGGTGACGAAGACGGCGAAGGCCCAGAAGCGGATCATCGTCACCAGAATGGGCGGATACTGGTCGCCGAGGAACTTGGTGAAACCGTCCTGCGCCGCGAAAATACAGATGGCCAGAAGGACGAAGATGTAACCGCGCGTCTTGCTTTTCATGGGGGATGCTTCGAAGAGAGAATCGTTTTCCCGTCAGTATCAGTTTGCGGCGCGGGTTTCGATGGCGCTATCCCGGCCCGGCACGCATATTTTCACCGGCGCCTGCGGGAGCGCCGCCGCCGAGGGAATGGCGGCGCGTGAACAAGCAAAAGGCCGGGATTTCTCCCGGCCTTCGATATCCTGCGCGAAGCGCGGGATGAATCAGGCGGCTTGCAGGTTGTCTGCCGAGCTTTTGCCCGAGCGGCGATCCTGCACGATGTCGTAACGAATCTTCTGACCGTCGGTCAGGGCGCGCAGGCCAGCGCGCTCAACGGCGGAGATGTGAACGAAAACGTCCGCGCTGCCGTTGTCGGGCTGAATGAAGCCGTAACCCTTGGTTGCGTTGAACCACTTAACAGTACCAGTGTTCATAACGATTTCCTTTCGTAGCAATCGTTGTTGTTCCCGCGATACCCTGCGGGATTTGGATCGATGTTTGAAGGAAATCTGAAACAGCCTCATGAGGAGGCACGGCCGAAGTCGCTAGCAAAGTTCGATTTGCGTAAAATAAGCGAGGAACGTGGCGAAAACAAGCCTTGTCTTGCCCGCTTTGCAATCGATATCCGCCGCGCGCCGCGCGGGGCCTTCCGGCGTCGGCGCAGAAAGGCAAGAATTGCGGCGGGAAAGGCTGGTCAAGCAGGCCCTGCTTGGGTAATCTCCGCGCCGGGCATGATCCGGCGGGAGTGAGGATCGGCGGATCATGCCTGAAAGACAATGGGGAAGCGTGTTTTCGCGAAGACCGGCCCCCGGTTTTCCATGCGGAAACATTGCGAGAGGCTTGCAACTGTCCTTTTCATGACGTCATCAACCGAATTCGCGCTGAAGCCGGTGCTTCGCATCGATTTTCCGCCGGAGCAAAGGCTCGGGCGCGGCAAGGCGCAACTTCTGGAACTGATCCGCGACACCGGTTCGATTTCGGCGGCAGGCCGCGCCATGGGCATGTCCTATCGCCGCGCCTGGTTGCTGATCGACGAGCTGAACCATATGTTCTCGCAGCCTGCCGTGGAATCCCAGCGCGGCGGCAAACAGGGCGGCGGCGCCGTTCTCACGCCTTTCGGTGAGGCGCTCGTCGAGCGCTTTCGCGGCATGGAGCAGCGTTTCGCCGCCGCCTGCGCCGAGGATCTGCAATGGCTGGAGCGGCATCGCCGGGTGCCGGGTCAGGCGCCGGAATGAAGCAAAGCGAAAGCAAGGCGAAAAGAATACGCGCCGAATACTTGAATAGGGCACCCCCTGCCGCAATTCCGTCGGAAATCGGTAGAAAACCATGACGTGATAAAAATGCCGCCCGATACAACCCGACGGGCAAGATTGATCAACCCCCGCCTTTTGGCTAATAGTTGCGCGGTTTTTACGGTAAACAGCCAGCATGGCGGCCCGTGAACCGCGTCGCAAGGAGAAAGAAGTGAAGACACAGCCCCACAATGTGGACATTCATGTCGGCAAGAAAATCCGCACGCAGCGGATGATGAGCGGCATCTCGCAGTCGGAACTGGGCGACCGGATCGGCGTCACCTTCCAGCAGATCCAGAAATACGAGAAGGGCGCCAACCGCGTCAGCGCCAGCCGTCTGGTTGAAATCGCCAATGCGATGAGCATCGACGTGCGCAGCTTCTTCGACGAGTTCGACGCGCAGGACAACGACAACCAGGCCACCCGCGACGAATTCGTCGTTTCCCGCCAGGGCCTGCAACTCAACGCCGCGTTCCTGTCGATCCGCAACGAGGCGGTTCGCACCCGCATCCTGAAGCTGGTGCAGGAAATCGCCCAGTCGGAAGCAGCCGCACCCCGCGACGTTCAGTAATACGGATTACCCGCCGTCACGCGGCCCCGCGCTGCGGGAATGACGGTATCCGGAACGCGCATGCAGGGCCCGCTTCGGCTGGCCGCACGTAACCGCCCTGAGCCGGCAGGCACAGGTTTGCGGCAGCGATTGCCTGCGCCTTCGCTGTCACGGCATTCCGCCCCCGGCCTTGCCTGAGGGGAATGCTCGCCCGCGCCCTGCCGCCGGGCGCGTCACTGCGGCGGCAATCCCCGCATCCTCCCCGGCGTCATGCCGGGAAGGATGCGCGGCATGATGTCCAGCCCCCTCGGCCATCATGCCAGCGAAACGATATTGGCCCGCGCTTCCTCGCGGCAGATGCGCGCCTTCTCGCGCATCACCGCTCCCAGACGGGCATCCGGCTCCTGTTCGAGCGAAATCCCCTCCCAGGCGACCACGGTCTGCATCAGCGCCATGTTGGTGAGGTGAACCAGTTCCACCGAACCCAGCGCCTGCGCCTCTTCGCGCGCCTGCGTCAGCAGGCGGTGGAGGCGGGCATAGTTCGCATTATTCCATCTCTTCCCCAGACCCATGTCGTTCTTCACTCCCTAGACAGTGAGACTGCCATGAATGCCAGCTTGCCCGAAGGGGCGTTACAGCACCGTGACAGCGGTTCGATATTGCGGTTGCGTGGCATGTCCGTTCTCCGCCGCCGTTGTTTCGGGGCGGGAGACCGGTCTCAATTTCGGTTGTCCGTTATTCCAGCCCGGCGCGGTTCAGCCCCTCGATCAGCAATTGCGTGTAGGCGGGCTTGCGATCGGGAATGAAGTGCCAGAGATTTTCGGTGCGAAAGTCCGGAAAGCTGTCCAGAACCGTCCGCGCATATTGCCTGGCCTGCCGGATATCGCCTTTCATGGCGTGAGAGGCGGCCAGCAGCCGGGCGGTGGCCGGTTTGCCCTGCACCGGTTGCAGCGTCTCGATCGCCTTGGCGTAGTTCTCCTGCACATAATAAATGCCGCCAAGCTGCCAGTAATAATGATCGGATGGCAGCGGATTGAGCCGGAAGGCCGACAGGCTGAGTTCCAGGGCGCGGTCGAGCTGGCCGTCATGCGAGAGCGCGTCGGCGTGATCGGCCAGGATATCGGCGTCGTTGGGGCTCAGATCCTGCGCGTGCTGGAAATGCAGCAGGCTTTCGTCGAACCGGCGCTGGTAAAGGGCGATATGCCCGAGTTCGCGGAAAACCCGGCCGCTGTTGGGATCGCGCTCGCGCGCCTCCAGCGCGGCCAGCTTGGCCTGTTCCAGCAGGTCGCGGTCGCGCATGAAACGCACCACCCATTCCAGCGACATGGCCCGCGCAATGCCCGCATAGGCGGGGGCGAAATCGCCGCAGCGCTTCAGCGCCGCCTGAAAATACTGCCGCGCCTTGCGCAAGAGCGGCAGGTCGGTTTTGGCCAGTAGCCGCTTGCCTTCCAGATAGAGGCGATAGGCTGAGGGCGACATGTCCAGCGGCTTCAGCAGCTCCTCGCGCTCGATGCGGTTGGTCAGGCAGGTGGCGATGCGGCGCGACAATTGCGCGAAGGAATCGTGCAACTGGTGGAAATTCACCGGCAGATCGTCGGCCCACAGCACCGCTGCGTCGGAGAGGCGCGTCAGGCGGCAGGTGGCCTGCATGTCCTCCTGCGTGCCGTGCAGGGTGACGTAGACCGAGTAATCGAAGGCCAGATCCGGCGTGGAACAGTCTGCTGGATCGATTGAGCGCCCCAGTAACTCCAGGCTGGTATGGGCGGCGATGATGCGGAAGCCGCGCTGGCGGGCAAGGCGGATCGTCACCTCTTCCAGCAGCGCATGGCCGATGCGGCCGAGAACGCCGTCATCCAGCACCGCCTGCGGCGGCAGGATGACGATGCGCGGCTCACCCGCGCCGGTTTCGGCGGCAGCCTGCGGGACGGGCGCGGCGGGTGCCGCGGGCCGGGCGGCATGGGCAAGGCCGAGCTTTTCCGCCAGCGCCCGCGTCTTGCGCTCCGGCGCGGTGGCGTAATCGTCGCGCAGCCGCTCGGTATAGCTCTGGTAGACCTTGCGGGCGGCCGAGATTTCCTTGCGCCTGACATGGCCGAGCATCAGGGCGCGCACCGCCACGTCTTCCACGGGATCGATATCCAGCAGGCGGGCGCCGAGCGCCAGCAGGTCGGCGTCGCCGAGGCTTTCGGCGTCGCTCAGCGTTTCGCGCAGCATGTGCAGGCGCCGGTCGGCCAGCCGCGTGCGTTCCAGCCGCAGCCAGTCCTCCGCGTCCACGGTTTCGAGGGCCGAGCCTTCCAGCAATTCGCCTTGCAGCAGCGGCCAAAGGCCGCGGGGCAAGGGCAATTGCGCGCCGTGAAGCTGGAGCATGTCGACGCTCCAGCCGCTCAGGTTGAGGCGGATGTCGGTGCGTTCGGCCAGGATCAGGCGCGGCCATGCGGCATCGAGGCGCTTTTCGATGCGCGCCAGCAATTGCCGCAGGCTGCCCGCCCGCCGCTCCGGCGAAACGGCCTGCCACAGCACGCGCCGCACCGTTTCGCGATCCAGCGATGCCGCTGGCGCCGCCGCCAGCATGCCGAGAAGAAGATAAGCCTTTTCCGGAAGTATGATGTCTTCGCGATTGCCAACCACAAGACGTGGACGGCCGATCAGCGCGACACGGAATCTGAAGCCGTGCGCCCCGTTGCAGCTATTCAGAGCAATCCTCCCAAGATTTATTCTGACAGATAATCGTCTACTGGAAATCTGGGGATGGTATACCACGAGAGCGGGCGCTTGAGCTTTGCAAAGCGCGATGGTCAACTATTCACCGGCGCGGGGACTGCCCGGCGCGGGGCCCCCGGCGAAAAAACCGGATTGCGGCGTTTTTTGCCCATTTTGCGCTTTCGGGATGGATATTTCACCCCATGCCCCAAAAAAGCACAATACTGCCTTGCGCAAAGCTCATATCACCCCCGCTTTTGCGCGGGAAAGCAGGGTTTTCAGCGCAGCGACAGAATGGCGGCGCGGCAGGCGCGGGCAAAGGCGCGGGAGGGCCCTTGCGGCCCCGCCGAGCAGCGGCTGACGCGCGCGCCCTCGATCAGCAGGGTCAGCATGTCGGCCAGAAGCTCCGGCTCGCGGCTGCCCGCGTCGGCGCACAGCCCCACCAGCCGCCGCCGCTGATCGGCCTTGTAGCGCTCGATCACCGGATAGGCCGGGTGATCCGGCTCCTTCAGCTCCACCGCCGCATTGGTGAGATCGCAGCCGCAAGGGTCGTGGTCGAGCTGATCGGCGCGATGCTCCACCCAGCGGTCGAGGCGCGCCTGCGGGTCGTCGGGAAAGGCGCGCTCCAGCCCGGCCCAGAAATCCGCCGCCTTCGCCGAAATCGTCTTCAGCGATTCGCAGACCAGCTCGTCCTTGGAGCCGAAATGGCGGTAGAGCGTCATCTTGTTGGTGTCGGCCGCCTCGGCGATGGCCTCGACGCCGGTGGCGCGGATGCCGTTTTCGCGAAACAGCGCGCAGGCGGCGGAAACGATGCGCTCACGCGGGCGTGTTTTCGCCCCCTTCTCATTTCCGGCCAATTCTTCCGGCATATCGGTGGATAGTTTTTGCGTCGGGTGCCTTGACATCGATGTGACCGATCGGTAACAAACTCATGTTACTTATCGGTAACGTCTGTTGCCCCGACTTGTCAAGTTCCGGAGACACGCGACTGCGCCACGCCCCCAGCGCCGCTGGCGGCAAGCCATCAAAAAAGAGAGAGGAACCGCCATGCCCGCTTTTCACGACGACCTGACCCTATCCGAAGCCCTGCGGGATCCGCTGATCCTGGCTGTCGCCAGGGCGGATGGCGTATCGGCGGAAGAACTGGGCCGCCTGCTGTTCAAGGCGGCGGATGCCATGGAGGCCCATCCGCGCCGCCGCGCCCGCGAGCTGCGCGCCAGACGCCCTGCCGCCGAGCGCGCCAGCGCCGCCCCCGCCGGCGTGATCCGCCCGCGCCCGGCCATGCCGAATTGCTGCGGCCTGCTTTGAAGCCCTCAGCTTTCCGGGCGGGAAAGCCTGCGCCAGACGATCCAGCCCGCGCCTGAAAGCAGCGCCATGGCCGGGATGACCGTGCCGAAGGCGATCAGCGGCTGGCCGATGGCGGCGGCGATGACGCCGCCCGCAAATCCGCCGCCCATTTGCAGGAAGCCCATCATGGCGGAGGCCGAGCCTGCGATGCGCGGAAAGGGATAGAGCGCCATGGTGCTCATATGCGGGGTGAGGAAGGCGATGCCGAAGCCGAGAAAGGCGACCGGCCCCATGATCGAGAGGTAGGACGGCTCGATCAGCCGCGTCGACAGCGCCATCATTATGCCCGCCGCCAGCACCAGCGCCAGCCCGGTCCGGATCGAGCCCTCGCCGCCGAGATAGGGCGCGCTGTAGCGCAGGGCGACGGAGCCGAAGAAATAGCTGCCGGTCTGCATCAGCATGCCCATGCCGAATTGGGTGGGCGAGAGGCCGACGAGATTGATCAGGATGAAGGGCAGCATGGTCGCCTGCGCATAGAGCGCGCCGACCGAGCCGGTCAGCACCAGCGAGGCGGAGACGAAGCGCCCGTTGCGGATGAGCGACAGGTAATTGGCGGCCAGCGGCCCCGGCATCGCCCGCCTGCGGTCGGGAATGCTGGTCTCGCGCATGAAGGCCAGCACCGACAGCGCCGTCATCAGCCCGAAGCCGACCAGCAGGAAGAAGATCGATTGCCAGCCGAAGGCGGCGAGCGCCAGCCCGCCGAGCGTCGGCGCGATGCCCGGCCCGATGGCGAGCATGATGCCGATCAGGTTCATGATGCGCGCCGCTTCCGGCCCGGTGAACTGGTCGCGCACGATGGCGCGGGCGACCGTGATGCCGACGGACGCGCCGATGCCCTGCACCAGCCGCCCGGCCAGCAGCCATTCGATGGCGGGCGCGAAGGCGGCCAGCAGGCTGCCGAGCATGTAGATGCCGGTAAAGGCAAGGGTGGCGGCGCGCCGCCCGAAGGCGTCCGACATCGGCCCGGCCAGAAGCTGCGCCACGGCAAAGCCGCCGAAATAGATGGACAGCGTCAGCTTGATGGTGGAATCGCTTGCCGAAAAGGCATGCGTCAGCTCCGGCATCGCGGGCGTGTAGATCGACATGGAGATCGGCCCGAGCGTCGCCATCAGCGCGCCGAGAATGCTCGTGCGCCGCTCGCTCATGCGCGCCTGCGCGGCCAGCCCCTTTGTCCGCGCGCCATCCACGCTCAGAAACCGGTGATGATTTCGATGCGCGAACCGTCGGAAAAACGCGAGAAGCGGAAGGCGGCGGGATCGACCACCGGCGCGCGCCCGGTGACGAGATCGGCCATCAGCCGCCCCGCCCCCGGCCCGATGCCGAAGCCGTGGCCGGAAAAACCGGTGGCGATGTGGAAGCCGGGAATGGCGTCGACCGGCGAGATCACCGGCACGGCGTCCGGCGTCACGTCGATCATGCCGCCCCAGTATTGTTCGACCTCGGCCTTGCCGAAGAAGGGGAAGGCGCGCTGGAGATTGGCAAGCGCCCGGTTGGCGAGCGCCGTATCCGGAACCGGATCGAGCACGCGGCAGGCTTCGAAGGGGCTCGGCGCATCCAGCGCCCAGCGGCGCGGGCGCTTCGCTTCCTCGATGAAGCGTTTGCCGAGGCGGAAGGAGAGCGAGCGCCATTCGCTTTTCAGCGCGGGCAGGAAATCCAGCGCGAAGCGGAAACTGTCCGGCACGATATCGACGACGTTCTCATGGCCGGAGGCGATGGTGTAGCCGCCGTCCTGCCGCTTGCGGAAGGCGAAATCATGGGCCCACAGCGCCGATTCCGGCCCGCCTTCCATGGGTTTGGTGCGGATGACCGAGTTCAGGACCTTGAGCTGCGGCAGGCGGATGCCGAGATTTCCGGCAAACAGGCTGGACCACGCGCCGCCCGCCAGCACCACGGAGGAGCAGGCGATCGCGCCGCGCTCGGTGACGACGCCGCTGACGCGGCCCGCCGCCGTCTCGATGCCGCGCACGGCGCATTGCGTCAGGATTACGGCTCCCTTCCGGCGGGCCGCCTCGGCGATGGCGGGGGCGGCCTTCTGCGGCTCGGCGCGGCCGTCGATGGGGGTGAAGATACCGCCCTTCACCTGAAGACCGGAGGCGGGGAACAGGGTCTGGAACTCCTTCTGCCCCAGCATCTGCGCCTCGATCTGGAACGGCTGGAGGTTGCGCGTCCAGGCGCGCCGCTCCTCGAATTCGCGCTCGGTCGAGGCGGCGAAGACGATGCCCGCCCGCTTGTAGCCGGTGTCACGGCCGATCTTCTGGTCGAGCGTGCTCCAGATGCGCAGCGATTCCGCCATCAGCGGCACCTCGCGGGGGTCGCGCATGGAAATGCGCACCCAGCCCCAGTTGCGGCTGGATTGCTCCTGCCCGATGCCGCCCTTTTCGCACAGCGCCACCGAAACGCCGCGCTCGGCCAGTTCGAGCGCGGTGGAAACGCCGATGATGCCGCCGCCGATCACGACGACATCGACTTTGGCGGGCAGGGAAGCGTCACCCTGAACGGGAACGACGGTAGGACCGGGCATGGATGGGAGACCTCGGGAAAACGATAAGGGAACCAGTCTTCCTTAGCCGATAATCACCCGGACCGGAATGGCATTCCTGTCAGAAACTCACCGTCGGGCGGTCGAGCACCGTGCGGCCCATCAGGCTGGCGGTGAGATCGACCAGCAGCGTGGCGGTGCGGCCGCGCTCGTCGAGGAAGGGGTTCAGTTCCACCAGGTCGAGGCTGCCGACAAGGCCGCTGTCATGCAGCATTTCCATGATCAGATGCGCCTCGCGAAACGTCGCGCCGCCCGGAACCGTGGTGCCGACGGCGGGCGCGATCATCGGATCGAGGAAATCGACGTCGAAGCTGACATGCAGCAGCCCGTTTTCCGCCTTCACCCGCTCCAGAAACGCCTTGAGCGGGGCAACGACGCCATGCTCGTCGATATGGCGCATGTCATGCACGGTGATGCCGAGACCGGCGAGGAAGCCGCGCTCGGCGGCATCGACGCTGCGGATGCCGATCATGCAGACGCAAGCGGGATCGACGGCGGCGGCAAGCGGCGGGAAATAGCCCTCGAAACCCGGCTGGCCCGTGAAATAGGCGACCGGCGTGCCGTGCAGGTTGCCGCTCACCGTCGTTTGCAGCGAATGCAGGTCGGTATGGGCATCGAGCCAGAGCACGAACAGCGGCCTGCCCTTTTCGGCGGCGCGGCGCGCAAGCCCCGATATCGAGCCCGCCGAAATGATGTGGTCGCCGCCGAGGAAGATCGGAAAGCCCTCGGCGCTTTCGGCATAGGCGGCCTCGGCAATGGCTTTCGTCCAGGCCGCGACCTCGGGCAATTGCCGGATGGCGGGGTTGGGATGGGAAACGGTTTCCACCGGCGGCGGGGCGAGATTGCCGCAATCGCGCACCGCGTGGCCGAGTTCCTCCAGCATGGAAACGAGGCCCGCCACGCGCAGCGAGGATGGCCCCATCTCGCAGCCGAGCCGGGACGAGCCGTCCTGAACCGGGGCGCCGATCAATTTGCAAAGCATGCCTGTCTCCTTTTCCGTAGCCGCCGCCTCATACGCCGATTGCCCGGCAAACGGAATGGCATTGCCCGCATGCCGCCCATGCGTTGACGCACGATGGACAAGTCCGGTGAAAGCGGTATGACAGGCGTAAAGAGAGCCCTGAACCGCAGGGGCGTTGCGTTTGGCGTGAAGACCCCTTCTGCCTGCCGGCATCTCCCCCACAAGGGGGGAGAAGGCTGGAGGCTTGCTTTTCCCTCGACTTGTGAATGCCGAGGGGACGGCAGGTTAAAGCCCCTCCCCCTTGTGGGGAGGGGTTGGGGAGGGGTCTTCACGCCCCATGCGACCGCCCCGTCCCGAACCGGAATGCCGCCGATGATCGTCCGTCCGCCGCCGAGCATGCTGCAACTGGCCTATGTGCTGCGCGGTTCCGTCGTGCCGAAAATCCTGCCGCAACTGACGGTCACCGCTATCGTCGGCGTGCTGGTGGTCATCCTGCACCGGCTGGCGCCCGCCTATGTGCCCTCCGTCACCGGCCTGCCCTTCGCGCTGATCGGCATTGCGCTGTCCATCTTTCTCGGCTTCCGCAACAATGCCTGCTACGACCGCTGGTGGGAGGCGCGCAAGCAATGGGGCGAGCTGATCGCCGTCACGCGGGCGCTCGGGCGGCAAAGCCTCGTGCTGCAACGCGGCGGCGACGAGGCGGGCCGCGATGAACGCATGGCGTTGCTGGCGGAAACCGGCATCTTCGCGCATCTGCTGGTGGCGCATCTGCGCCCGCAAAACCCGTCGCGGCCCGCCCATCCCCGCTTCGATCCGGCGCCATGGCTTGCGCATGCCAACCGGCCGGACGCGGTGCTGCGCTCGCTTTCGGCGCGGCTGGCGCGGCTGAATGCGCAGGGGCGGCTCGGCGATATTCCCTGGCAGACGCTGGAAGGCTCCGTCGACCGGCTGGGAAAGGCGCAGGCGGCCTGCGAGCGCATCCGCGCCACGCCGCTTCCCTATGCGTATACGCTGCTTCTGCACCGCACCGCCTATCTGTTCTGCTTCCTGTTTCCGCTGGGCTTCGTGGATACGCTCGGCTGGATGACGCCCTTCTGCTCGGCGCTGGTCGCCTATGCCTTTTTCGGGCTGGACGCGCTCGGCGTCGAGCTGGAAAACCCCTTCGACGACACCGACCACGCCCTGCCGCTCAGCGCCATGGCGCGCGCCATCGAGATCGGCCTGCTGGAAGCCATGGGCGAAACCGCCCTGCCCGCCAGCGCCGAGCCGGTCGAGCATATCCTGATGTAGCTATTTCCCGAAGAAGGCGGCGTAGAGATCGGGCTTGAAGCCGATTTCGAGCTTTTCGCCGTCTTCCAGAACCGGGCGCTTGATCATCGACGGCTGCGCCAGCATCAGGGCGATGGCCTTGTCCCGGCCGGGATCCGCCTTGTCGGCCTCGGGCAAGGCGCGAAACGTCGTGCCCGCCCGGTTCAGCACCTTTTCCCAGCCCGCTTTCTCGCACCAGCGGGACAGGTGATCCGCGTCGATGCCCTCGGCCTTGTAGTCGTGGAAGCGATAGGCGACGCCGTTCTGGTCGAGCCAGAGGCGGGCCTTCTTCATCGTGTCGCAATTCCTGATGCCGTAGATCGTCACGCTCATGCCGGTCTCTCCTCTTTTTGCCGCCGTTTAGCAGCTTTGCGCCGGGAAGGCTTGAATTTTCGCGCCGCTCTCGCCAAGTGAGGCGAACCAATCCACAACCCACGAAGGAGTTTGTCAGCCGATGAGCGAGACTGCGGAAAAAACCGTCGAGAACCATGTCTTCGAAGCCGATGTGGCCCGGCTTCTGCACCTGATGGTGCATTCGGTCTATTCCGACAAGGATGTGTTCCTGCGCGAGCTTGTCTCGAACGCGGCGGACGCCTGCGAGAAGCTGCGCTACGAGGCGATCGGCGATCCCGCCCTTCTCGGCGACGATCCGCAGCCGCGCATCGTCATCGCGCTCGACGAGGAGGCGGGCCGCGTCGTCATCGAGGATAACGGCATCGGCATGAGCCGCGCCGAGATGATCGAATCGCTCGGCACCATCGCCCGCTCCGGCACCCGCGCCTTCATGGACATGGTCGAGGCGGCCAGGGGCAAGGAGGGCGCGCAACTGATCGGCCAGTTCGGCGTCGGCTTCTACTCCGCCTTCATGGTGGCGGACCGCGTCGACGTCATCTCCCGCCGCGCCGGTTCGGATGAGGCATGGCTGTGGTCCTCGGACGGCAAGGGCAGCTACAGCGTCGCCGAAGCGGGCGCGGACGCGCCGAAGCGCGGCACCCGCATCGTGCTGCATCTGATGGAGGATGCGAAGAAATATACGTCGCGCTGGAGCGTGGAGCACATCATCCGCCAGCAATCCGGCCATGTGCCGGTGCCGATCGACCTCATCGAGAAGCCGGGCGCGGAGGCCCAGCGCCTCACCGATGGCAGCGCGCTGTGGACGCGTCCGAAAAGCGAGATCTCGAAGGAGGATTACGCCGATTTCTACCGCAGCGTCGCCGGTCAATATGACGATCCGGCGCTGACGGTGCATTTCCGCGCCGAGGGCCGCCATGAATATACGGCGCTTGCCTTCGTGCCCTCGACCCAGCCCTTCGATCTCTTCGACGCCGACCGCAAGGGGCGGATGAAGCTCTACGTCAAGCGCGTCTTCATCACCGACGATGCCGACCTGCTGCCGCGCTACCTGCGTTTCGTGCGCGGCCTCGTCGATACCGCCGACCTGCCGCTCAACGTTTCCCGCGAGATGATCCAGGAAAGCCCGCTGCTTGCCGCCATCCGCAAGGGCGTGACCAACCGCGTGCTCAGCGCCATCGAGAAGATGGCCGAGAACGAGCGGGAGGATTTCGAAAAGCTCTGGGCCACCTTCGGCAGCGTCATCAAGGAAGGCATCTACGAGGATTTCGAGCGCCGCCAGCAATTGATCGCGCTGTCGCGCTTCCGCACCACCTCGGCGGAGGAGCCGGTGCGTTCGCTCGCCGATTACGTCAGGGAGATGAAGGAGGGCCAGAAGGCCATCTATTATCTCACCGGCAGCTCGCTTGCGCAGTTGAAAGCCTCGCCGCAGCTCGAAGGGTTCCGCGCCCGCGGCATCGAGGTTCTGCTGCTCACCGATCCCGTCGACAGCTTCTGGGTGACCACGGCGCCGGATTTCGACGGCAAGCCGTTCCGCTCGATCACGCAGGGCAATGCCGATCTCGCCGATATCACGCCGCTGGACGGCGACAAGGACAGGACGCCGGAAAGCAATGCCGATGTCGACGGCTTCATCGCTTTCGCCCGGCAGACGCTCGGCGACGCCGTTTCGGATGTGCGCGCCTCCGTCCGCCTGACGGAAAGCCCTGTCTGCCTCGTCGCCAGCGAGCAGGGGCCGGATCGTCAGCTCGAAAAAATCCTGCAAGGGGCGGGCCAGATGGAAGGCGCGGCCAAGCCGGTGCTGGAAATCAATGCCGGTCACGCGCTGATTTCAGCGATTGCCGCGCAATCCGGAGACGACGGCTTCCGCGCCGATGCCGTGCAGCTTCTGCTCGATCAGGCCCGCGTTCTCGACGGCGACAAGCCCGCCGACCCCCGCGCCTTCAGCGAGCGCCTGTCGCGGGTGTTCGAACGGGCGCTGAAGGGGTGATGAGAACGGCGGCGGCCGGGGCAAGCCCCCGGCCATTTCCTTGCGCTATTCCGGGATATCCGGCTCGACCAGCCGCGCCAGGTTCCGCAGGCATTCCTGCCAGCCGAGATAGCAGGCTTCCGGCGGAATGACGTCGGGAACGCCCGCCTGCGTGATCTCGATCTCGG
>JBDHTA010000089.1:0-16566 GCA_039808465.1 Rhizobiaceae bacterium
CCGAAATCGAGAGCGGTTTTGCGCCCGTGGCTAAAAAATACGAGATGGACTGGCAGCTTCACGACAGCACCGAGCGCATGAAGGTGCTGCTGATGGTGTCGCGCTTCGGCCATTGCCTGAACGACCTGCTCTACCGCTGGAAGATCGGCGCGCTGCCGATTGATATCGTTGGCGTCATCTCCAACCATTTCGACTACCAGAAGGTCATCGTGAACCACGACATTCCCTTCCACCACATCAAGGTGACGAAGGAAAACAAGCCGCAGGCCGAGGCGCGCCTGATGGAAGTGGTCGAGCAGACCGGCGCGGAACTGATCGTGCTTGCCCGCTACATGCAGGTGCTGTCCGACGATCTGTGCAGGAAGATGTCGGGCAAGATCATCAACATCCACCATTCCTTCCTGCCGTCCTTCAAGGGCGCCAACCCCTACAAGCAGGCTTTCGAGCGCGGCGTGAAGCTGATCGGGGCGACGGCGCATTACGTGACCGCCGATCTCGACGAAGGCCCGATCATCGAGCAGGACGTGGCGCGCATCACCCATGCGCAATCACCCGACGACTACGTGTCGATCGGCCGCGATGTGGAAAGCCAGGTTCTGGCGCGGGCCGTGCATGCCCATATCCACCACCGCACCTTCATCAACGGCAACCGCACCGTGGTCTTCCCCGCCAGCCCGGGCTCCTACGCGTCCGAGCGCATGGGCTGAATCAACGGGAACTTTTCCCGGCGCATCGGGTTTAGGCAGTCGTCTCCGGTCCTTCTTCGGTGAACGGCGCGAAACTGCGAGCGGACCCCGTTTGCCAAATCCTGATGTGACTGCGTTTCAGTTTATCCGCGCCGGTTTGCCCGGCGCGGATTTTCATTTCGGGCTTTCTTGCGCGGAAGCCTGCGCCTTTTTCTGCTCATCGGCCAATGCCGACTGCATCCAGGCGAGAATGAGAAGAATGGTAAGGCAGGCCGCGGCCGCGAAGAATGCGATGAACCAGTGCCCGAAGCCGAGCGCGAGGCCGATGCCGCCTGCCATCCACATGCCCGCGCCGGTCGTGAGCCCGTTTACCCTGCCGCGTGAATGCACGATCATTCCGGCGGCGAGAAACGCCACCCCCGCCGTCACGGCCTCGATGACGCGCAGCGGATCGATGCGCACCTGCTCGTCGGAAAAGCCCGCCATATGCACGCTTTCGATGGAGATGATCGCAAACAGCGCCGCCGCGAGGCAGATGAGAATATGGGTGCGGAGCCCGGCGGGCCGGTCATGCTTTTCCCGCTCCCAGCCGATCAGGCCGCCGAGCAGGATGGCGGCGGCGAGGCGCGCGAAGATGACGGGATAGGGCGTTTGCGTTTCATGGTAGAGATCGGCGATGATGAGGTCCATGGAGGGCTTCCTTTGCGCGGGGCGGCGATGCCCTGTTCAACGCGCAAGAGGACTGCCGGGTTGCCTGCGCCCGGTTAAATTGCCGCAAGCCCCAGGGATGGCGGTGTCTGCCGCCATCCGGCGGCGATGGCGGACAGGACCAGCGTGATGTGCTGGCGCAGCGTTTCGGTGCCGACGCGGCCCAGCCGGTCCTCGATGCTGAGCGAGACGATGCCGTGCACGGCCGAATACAGCGTCCGCGCCAGTTCCTGCGCCTGCGTCTGCGTCAGGCCGGGATCGAATTCCCGGAGCGGCCTTTCGATATAGGCGAACAGCCGCAGATGATCCTGCCGGTGCCAATCGGGCAGGGGCCTGCCGTCCGTCATGCGATGTTCGAACAGGGCGCTCCAGCTATTGCGCTGCTCCAGCGCGAAATCGAGATAGGCGAGCGCCATGGCGCACAGCCTCTCCTCGATGGAAAGGCCGGGCCCGTTCTCCTGCAAGCGGTCGAGCGCCTGCCCGAACCGTTCCAGCGCCCGCGCGTTTACCGTCAGCACCAGCTCATCGAAATCGGCAAAGCGGGTGTAGATCGAACCGCCCGAACATCCCGCTTCGCGGGCGATCGAGCGGGTGGAGACGCTGGCAAGGCCGTTCTCCGCGATCTGCCGTTCGGCCACATCGAGAATGCGTTGCGTCAGCTCTTCTTTCTGTTCGGCGGATATCGGCATGGCAACCTCGCGGGCGGTCTCCGGATTGAAAATGAGCGGTGATCAAAAAAGATGTTGAACGCTGCTCAAAATCAATCTACCTTAAAATGAGCGGCGTTCAAGTTTGTTTCGCGCTTGATACGCCGAAAGCCGCATGCCGCGTCAAGTGTTTCGCAACGGCCGCATGCGACAAACCAGGGCCGTGGAGGAGAAATCGATGACCCCTATGCCGACCGAAAAGCCGCTGATCCTGTCGCGCCGGTTCGCACCCCTGTTCTGGACGCAGTTCTTCGCCGCGTTCAACGACAATTTCCTGAAAAACACGCTGGTCTTCCTGATTCTGGCGCGGCTCGGCGCGGGGGAGGCGGCGTCGCTGGTAACGCTGGCGGGGGCGATCTTCATGGCGCCCTTCCTGCTTCTGTCGGCGCTGGGCGGGGAAATGGCCGACCGCTACGACAAGGCGGTGATCGCCCGGGCGCTGAAACTGGCGGAAATCGCCGCCGCCGCGATCGCGGTCGCCGCCATCGCCTTCCACTCCATCTCCGGCATGATGGTGGCGCTGTTTCTGTTCGGGGTCGGCTCGGCGCTGTTCGGCCCGGTGAAATACGCCATCCTGCCGGATCACCTGACGCCCGCCCAGCTTCCCGGCGCCAATGCCTGGATCGAGGGCGCGACCTTCATCGCCATCCTGACCGGCACCATTTTCGCCGGGATTTCCTTTGCCAGCGGCGGCGATCATCCCGCCATCTTCGGGCCGCTGATCGTCGGCTTTGCCGTCATCGCCTGGGCTTCGAGCTGCTTCATTCCGAAAACGGGCGCGGCCGCGCCGGACCTGCGCATCGATTACAATATCGTCCGCTCCACGCTGCGGCTGACCCGCGAAATCGCAAGCGAGCGCCGCATGCTGGTAACGGCGCTGATGGTGTCGTGGTTCTGGCTGATGGGCGCGATCCTGCTTTCCATCCTGCCGCCGCTGGTCAAGCAGATGGGCGGCAGCGAAATCGTCATCACCGCCTATCTCGCCGTCTTCGCCATCGCGATCGCCATCGGCTCCTCGATTGCCGCCTGGCTTTCGGCGGGGCGCATCGTGCTGCTGCATGCGGTTGCGGGCACGTTTCTGGCGGGGCTTGCGGCCATCGATCTTGGCCTGCTGATCGCCCGCCTGCCGCCCGCCACGGAAACCACGTCGCTTTCCGCCTTCTTCGCCACGCCCGGCGCGGTGCATGTCGCCGTCGATCTGGCGCTGGCGGCGATTGCCGGGGCTTTCCTGATCGTGCCGAGCTTCGCCGCCCTGCAAGCCTGGGCGAAGCCGGAGCAGCGGGCGCGCGCCGTTGCCGCCAACAATGTGCTGAACGCGGTGTTCATGACCGCTGGCGGACTTGCCGTCGCCGGAGTTCAGGCGGCGGGCGCGTCTCTGGCGGTGATTGCCGCCGGTCTCGGCATTGCCTCGCTTGTTGCCAGCGCCGTGATGTTCCGGCATCTGCCGACCAGCCCCTTGCGGGATTTCATCTCGATCCTGATGCGCGCCTTCTTCCGGCTGGAAGTGCGCGGGCAGGAAAATCTTGCCAAGGCCGGTGAAACGCCGATCCTCGCGCTGAACCATGTGTCGTTTCTGGATGCGCCGCTGGCCATGGCGCTCAGCGAGAACGGCGGCATGCGGCCCCCGGTTTTCGCCATCAACACCGATATCGCCCGGCGCTGGTGGGTCAAGCCCTTCCTCAAGGCCGCCAATGCCTTCCCGCTCGATCCGTCGAAGCCGATGGCGACGCGTTCGCTGATCCGCAGCGTCGAGGGCGGCGAGCCGCTGGTGATCTTTCCCGAGGGTCGCCTGACCGTGACCGGCAGCCTGATGAAAGTCTATGACGGCGCCGCGATGGTGGCGGACCGCACCGGCTCCATGGTGGTTCCGATCAAGATCGACGGGCTGGAACGCTCGCTGCTGTCGCGCCTGTCGTCGTCGCAGATCCGCAAGAGCCTGTTTCCGAAGGTGGTGGTGACCATCGACGAGCCGGTGCGCCTGACGGTGGACCCGGAGCTGAAAGGCCGCAGGCGCCGCCAGGCGGCCGCCGCCGGTCTCTACCGGGTGATGTCCGATCTGGTGTTCCGCACCAGCGGCCGCAACGGCACCATCCTCGAGGAAATCATCCATGCCGCCCGTGATGCGGGCATGCGCCGCCTCGCCATCGAGGATCCGCTGACGGGCGAGCTGAGCTATGGCCGGATGCTGACCGGCGCGCGGGTTCTCGCCGCCAAATTCCGGGCGATGTTCCCGCAGGAGGAAACGCTGGGCCTGCTGCTGCCGAATGCCAACGGCACCGTCGTCAGCCTGCTCGGGCTGATCTCGGTGGGCAAGGTTCCCGCGATGATGAATTTCACCGCCGGAAGCGCCAATCTCAAGGCCGCCTGCGCCGCCGCTGAGGTGCGCACCGTCCTGACCTCCCGCGCCTTCATCACGCAGGCAAGGCTGGATGCCATGGTGGCCGATCTCATCGAAGCGGGCGTGCGCATCGTCTATCTCGACACGCTGCGCGACACGGTGAACGCCTGGGACAAGCTGAAGGGCCTGCTGCTGAAGACGCGCCCGCTGGTGGCCCGCAAGGCATCGGATCGCGCCGTCATCCTGTTCACCTCCGGGTCGGAAGGCACGCCGAAGGGCGTCGTCCTCACCCATGCCAATATCCTCGCCAATGTCTCGCAAGCGGAGGCGCGGGTGGATTTCCACACCGGCGACAAGCTGTTCAACGTGCTGCCGCTGTTCCATTCCTTCGGGCTGACGGCAGGCACGGTACTGCCGCTGGCAAGCGGCGTGCCGGTCTATCTCTACCCTTCGCCGCTGCATTACCGCATCGTTCCCGAGGCGATCTATTCCAGCAATGCGACGATCATTTTCGGCACGGATACGTTCCTGAGCGGCTATGCGCGTACCGCCCATCCCTATGATTTCCGCTCGATCCGCTATTGTTTCGCGGGCGCGGAGCCGGTGAAGCGGGCGACGCGGGAAACCTATATGGAGAAATTCGGCATCCGCATCCTCGAAGGTTACGGCGTGACCGAAGCGGCCCCGGTGATCGCGCTCAACACGCCGATGTACAACCGGCCGGGCAGCGTCGGCAAGATGATGCCGGGCATGGAAGCGCGCCTCGATCCGGTGCCGGGCGTGGAGGAAGGCGGACGGCTGTCCGTTCGCGGGCCGAACGTGATGGCGGGCTATCTCAGGGCGGAAAACCCCGGCGTGCTGGAAGTGCCCGCCGATGGCTGGCACGATACCGGCGATATCGTCACCATCGATGCCGAAGGCTTCATCACCATTCGCGGCCGGGCCAAGCGCTTCGCCAAGATCGGCGGCGAAATGATCTCGCTGGCGGCGGTGGAGGCGATGGCGGCGGAATTGTGGACCGGCAGCGCCGTCGGCGTGGTTTCGGTGCCGGATGCCCGCAAGGGCGAGCGCCTCGTGCTCGTCACCGACAACGACAAGGCTGTTCGCGCCGATCTGCTTGCGCTGGCCCGCCGCAAGGGGGTGAGCGAACTGTCGGTTCCCTCGGAAATCCTGCATGGCAAGGTGCCGGTGCTCGGTTCCGGCAAGACCGATTTCGCCGGTCTGAAACGCTATGTCGAGGAGCGGCTGGCGCAAAAGGCGGCATAGGCGGCTCCGCAATGGCAGGAAAACGGGGGAGGGCGCGTTACTCGCGCCCTTTTCCATGCCGGTCCCAAGAATGTTCCATAAAAACTTGGGGTATGGCGCTTAGGTCTCCGTAACGGCTCCCGGCTAGGGTCGCCGGGCGAAAGGGCATCGTTGCGGAGAAAAATGAGCATGGCGGGCTTACCTGCTTTCGGAGAGACGGCGCGGAGCGGCAGCGAGGAGGAGCGCCTTGCGGCACTGGCCGATCTCTGGATCATGGACACCCGGCCGGAAGACCGTTTCGACCTGATCGCGCGCCTTGCCGCCCAGCAGTTCCGCACGCCCATGGCCTTCATCAACCTGATCGGCCGCGACCGGCAATTTTCCAAATCCGCCCACGGGCTTGCGGTTTCCGATATGGACCGCTCGCTGTCGGTCTGCGCCCATACCATCCAGAACGACAGCGTTTTCGTGGTGCATGACATGCTGGAGGATTCGCGGTTCCGGCATCTGCCGATCGTCGCGGGCGGGCCGAAGATCCGCTTCTACGCGGGCGCGCCGCTGATTTCGCGCAACGGCCACCGTCTCGGCGCCATCTGCGTGGTCGATACCGAGCCGCACAAGCGGTTTTCCAGCCGCAAGAAGGCGATGCTGCGCGATATGGCGTCACTTGCCGTCGAGCAGTTCTACCTGCGCAAGAGCGAGCTGCTGGGAACGACGCTCAACCATTTCGCCAATGCCACGGAGCTTGCCTGCGTTTCGGTGGGTGCCGGAGGCTGCATCGAATTCATCAACCGCGCCGCGCTCGATCTGTTCGAATGCGATGCGGATTATATCGCGGGCAAGGGGCTGGAAACCATCCTGCCGGAACGGGGGGTGCCGGGCTCCGGGCTTGCGGCGCTGATCGAGGCGGGCACGGTGCAGGGCAGGACGGTGGAAACCACGGCCCGCACGCTGTCGGGCCGGGAATTTCCGGCGGAAATCTCGCTGTCCGTCTGGCAGACCGAGCGGGGGCCGGGCGTCGGCGCCATCATCCGGGATATTTCCGAGCGGCTGGCCAAGGACAGGCTGCTGGTGGAAATGGCAAGCCGCGATCCGCTGACCGGCCTGTTCAACCGCCGTCACTTCGAAACCCTGCTGAAACAGGCGCTGGACGCGAAGAACGGCGCGACCGTCATCCTGATCGATCTCGATGAGTTCAAGGATGTGAACGACAGCCTCGGCCATTCGATCGGGGATGAGCTGCTTCAGGCGTTCGCGGCGCGCATCCCCTTGTTCCTGAGCGAGAATGCGGTTTTCGCCCGCTTCGGCAGCGATGAATTCGCCATCCTGCTCAACGGCCTGAGCGATCCGGTGAAGGCGCAGGGCATGGCCGAGATGATCCTGCGGGCGCTGGATGCGCCGCTGCCCGTTGCCGGAAACTCCCTGCATGTCGGCGCCAGCATCGGTTTTGCCATCGCGCCCGGCCATGGCGAAACCACGGAAGAGGTGATCGGCAATGCCGATTTCGCGCTCTACCGCGCCAAGCAGGCGGGCGGACGCGCCGCCCGCATCTTCCAGCCGGATATGCGCAGCGAATCGATGTCGCGGCGGGCGATCCAGGAGGAGCTGGTGCGGGCGCTGCGCGAAAACGAATTCGTGCTGCATTACCAGCCGCAGGTGTCGCTGGAAACCGGCGAATTGTGCGGCATGGAAGCGCTCCTGCGCTGGCAGCATCCCGAGCGCGGCCTGCTCTATCCCGATTCCTTCATCGCCGCGCTGGAAACCAGCGCCCTGGCCTCGCCCGTCGGCTGGTGGGTGCTGGACGAGGTCTGCCGCCAGATGGCGGAATGGCGGGCGGCGGGCTTCAGGCTGGTCAAGGTCGGCGTCAACCTGTTTCCGGTGCAGTTCCGCGAGACCATGCTGGTGCAGAACGTCGTCCACCGGCTTTACCGCCACGACCTGCCGCCCGCGCTGCTGGAGCTGGAGGTGACGGAGAAGATCGCGCTGTCCAACGACGATCAGGCTCTGACGGCGATGCGCTCCTTGCAGCGGCTCGGCGTGCAGATCGCCTTCGACGATTTCGGAACCGGCTTCGCCTCGCTGAGTTCCCTGCAACGCTTTCCGCTGACCACGCTGAAGATCGACCGCAGCTTCGTGCGCGACATGCTGACCAACCATCATGACGCGGCGATCACCCGCGCCGTCATCAGCATGGCCAACGATCTCGGTCTGGAAACCGTGGCCGAAGGCGTCGAAATCGCCGAGCAGGCCGAAATCCTGCGCAAGCTCGGCTGCAAGATCGGGCAAGGTTACATGTATGGCAAGCCGATGCCCGCGCAGGCGTTGCGCCAGCATTTTTCCCGCGCTGGCGAATACATAGGCATCCGCGGCATCCACGCCAAATGCGTCTGAGCCGCCGCGCCGGATAGGCCCGAACCGGAACTTTTCCGCCAGGGGACCGTTTGGATTGCAGATCCACCTGCCATGCGGGCAGGCGGAAACTGACAATCAATCCAACCGGAGGTGATGTCCATGGCCCAATATATCGATGAACGCGGCGACGTCGTGTCGTCCGAGGAAACCCGCAAGCGCGAAACGCTGACGCCCCGCGAAGCCCGGCAGGGCATGCTTGGCCGTCCGGTTCTCTATGTTCTGGTGATCGGTCTGGTTCTGGCCTTCATCGCCTGGGGCGGCGCCGGTATCTGGGGCGAAAGCACCGACCGCGACGCTCCGGCCACGCCGCCTGCCACCTCGCAGACGGACAATGCCGTTCCGAACCAGCCGAGCGGCACCAGCACGTTCGATGACAATCAGGCGACCGGCAATGGCACCGTCACGCAGCCCGCCACTCCGGCAACACCTGCGGCGCCGCAGGCCCCGGCTTCGCAGAGCGCTCCGGCGGCTCCGGCCGAACCCGCTCCCCCGGCTGAGCAGACCGCGCCGGTGGATCAGGATCCGACGCCGCCTTCCAGCACCGGCGGCGCTTCGCAGCAGGTCACGCCTGACGGCACGGTTCAGTAACCATCGAATTTGACGGCGGCCTTGCCGCGTGAAATATCGGCCGCCACCGTTTCGACGGTGGCGGCCGTTTCCATGGGCGTGCGCACCGTCAGCGTCGCGCCGCTGTCGAAGAAACTTTCCTCGACGATCTCGGTGCCGGGAATGGCGGCCAGCCTGGCCTTGAGCAAGGCGAGATCGGAAAACGAGCAGCGGATCGTGCCGGTGGCAAGCGCGATGACCTCCACCTTCTCCGCTTCGCGCAGGCAGGAGGCGCCGGTGCCGCCATAGGCGCGCATCAGTCCGCCGCTGCCGAGCAGGATGCCGCCGAACCAGCGCGTCACAACCACGGCGACATGATCCAGCCCCTGACCGTCGATCGCCTGCAAGATCAGTTTTCCCGCCGTGCCCTTCGGCTCGCCGTCATCGTTGAAGCGATAGGCCTGGCCGATGCGCCACGCCCAGCAATTGTGGTTGGCATCGGGATCGGAATGGGCGGCGAGAAAGGCGCGCGCCTCCTCCTCGCTGGAAACCGGTCCGGCATGCGCGAGGAAAATGCTTTTCTTGATGTCCTGACGGAAGCTGGCGGGAGCGCGGAGCGTGAACATGACCGAGGAAGTGCCGCCAATTCCGGCGCGTTTCAACCCTGAAAAGCAGAAAAGGGCCGTTCGCACGGCCCTTTTCGATGGAAATTGCCCGGTTTTCTCAGAAGAACGCCTGAAGGCCGGTCTGGGCGCGGCCGAGGATCAGCGCGTGAACGTCATGCGTGCCCTCGTAGGTGTTGACCGTTTCGAGGTTCTGCGCGTGACGCATGACGCCGAATTCGATCTGGATGCCGTTGCCGCCATGCATGTCGCGGGCCTGACGGGCGACATCGAGCGCCTTGCCGCAATTGTTGCGCTTGATCAGCGAAATCATTTCCGGGGCGAACTTGTGCTCGTCCATCAGGCGGCCGACGCGCAGCGAGGCTTGCAGGCCGAGCGCGATTTCCGTCTGCATGTCGGCAAGCTTCTTCTGGTAAAGCTGCATGCCTGCGAGCGGCTTGCCGAACTGGTGGCGGTCGAGGCCGTACTGGCGGGCGCGGTGCCAGCAATCCTCGGCCGCGCCCATCACGCCCCAGGAAATGCCGTAGCGGGCGCGGTTAAGGCAGCCGAACGGACCCTTGAGGCCGGAAACATTCGGCAGCAGCGCGTCTTCGCCGACTTCGACGCCATCCAGCACGATTTCGCCGGTGATCGAGGCGCGCAGCGACAGCTTGCCGCCGATCTTGGGAGCGGACAGGCCCTTCATGCCCTTTTCGAGCACGAAGCCGCGAATCTGGTTGTCATGCGCGGCCGATTTCGCCCAGACGACGAAGACGTCGGCGATCGGCGCGTTGGAGATCCACATCTTCGAGCCGCGCAGGCGGTAGCCGCCGTCGATCTTCTCGGCGCGGGTCTTCATGCCGCCCGGATCGGAACCGGCATCCGGCTCGGTCAGGCCGAAGCAGCCGATCAGCTCGCCCGAGATCAGGCCCGGCAGGTATTTCTGCCGCTGCTCCTCGGAGCCGTAGGCCTGGATTGGATAGATGACCAGCGAGGACTGCACGCTCATCATCGAGCGGTAGCCGGAATCGATGCGCTCGACTTCGCGGGCAACCAGGCCGTAGGACACATAGCCCGCGCCAGCCGCGCCGTATTCCGAAGGAGCGGTGATGCCGAGAAGGCCGGTCTGGCCCATCAGGCGGAAAAGGCCCGCATCGGTCTGCTCGTCCAGATAGGCCGCCTCGATGCGCGGACGCAGCTCGCTTTCGGCAAATGCCGCGGCGGTGTCGCGGATCATGCGTTCTTCTTCCGTCAACTGCTCTTCGAGCAGAAACGGGTCACTCCAGGAAAATTGCGCGCTTGCAGCCATCTGTGCCTCCATTCCATTCGCCTTTTTGGATAGCGTTTTCGATTGGCTACGGCAACCGCCGTTTACTCATGCCGGTATTCCATTTAGGAATAGTTCTCATGGTTATGCAAAGACGGCTTCTTCCTTCCACCGGCATGCTCGCCGCCTTTGAAAGCGTGGCGCGGCTCGGCAGCTTTTCGGCCGCCGCCGCCGAGCTTTCATTGACGCAGAGCGCCGTCAGCCGTCAGGTGGCGCAGCTGGAAGACCAGCTCGGCGTGCGCCTGTTCGAGCGCGGCGGGCGCGGCGTGTTTCTGACGCCGGAGGGAAAGATCTATTCCGAAACCGTGGCGGCGGCTCTCAAGATGCTGCGCATGGCCTCGCTGAACCTGATGTCGAAGCGGCATGGCGGCAGCCTCAATCTGGCGATCCTGCCGACCTTCGGCACCCGCTGGCTGATGCCGCGCATTCCCGGTTTTGTCGCCCGCCATCCGGAAATCATCCTGAATTTCGCCACCCGCATCGGCCGCTTCGATTTCGACAAGGAAGGGATCGATGTCGGCATCCATATCGGCCAGCCGGATTGGCCGCAGGCGGTTTCCACCTTCCTGATGAACGAATTCGTGGTGCCGGTGTGCAGCGCCGCCTTTCGCGCCCAGCATCCGCAGATGACGGCCCGCGATCTCACCGGCCTGCCGCTTTTCCACATGAATTCGCGCCCCGGCGCATGGGAGCACTGGTTCGAAAGCATCGGCGAACCGGCGCCGGCGGCGCAGGGCATGTGGTTCGAGCAGTTCTCGACGGTGACGCAGGCCTGCATTGCCGGGCTCGGCGTGGCGCTGATGCCGGAATTCCTGATCCGCACGGAGCTTGAGGCGGGGCAACTGGTGATCGCGGTGCCGCACCGGGTCAAAAGCCCGAGCGCCTATTACGTCGTCGCGCCTGCCGCCCGCGCCAAAAAACCGGCCGTCGCCGCCTTCATCGAATGGATCACCGGCGAAGCCCGCGATTATATGAAAGCCGCCGGGGACGCGGCCCTACCGTAGCAACCCCTGACCGCCATCCACCCACAGCGGACTGCCGGTGATGTGGCGCGCCGCGTCCGAAACGAGAAAGCGGATGGCATCCGCCACATCCTCGCTCCGCCCGGCCTTGCCGCCGGTGATCGGAATATCGCCCTTCGGCCAGACGGCGGGGATTTCGGTTTTCTCGCGCCCGCGCAAGGTGGTGCTGTCGTCGATCTCGGTGTCGATCTGGCCGGGGCAGACGGCATTGACGCGAATGCGGTAGCGGCCGAGTTCCAGCGCCAGTTGCTGCACCATTGCCACCTGCGCCGCCTTCGTCGCGGTGTAGGCGGTGGCGCCGGGCGAGGAAAAGGTGCGGGTGCCATTGATGGACGACACGACGACGATCGCGCCGCCGCGCCGTTTCAGCAGCGGCACGGCCAGATGCAGGGTGAGGTAGGTGCCGCGCAGGTTGACGGCGATGGTCCGGTCCCATTCCTGCGGCTTCATATCCTCGATGGGCGCCCACACGCCGTTGATCCCGGCATTGGCGACGACGATATCGAGCTGGCCGAAACGATCGGCAAGCTTGCCGAAGGCGGCGCGCAATTCCGTCTCGTCGGAAATATCGGCGGTGAGCGCCAGGGCCTGTGCGCCGGTCCTGCGGATATCGATGGCGGTCTGCTCGATCTCGTCCCGGCTGCGGCTGAGCACCGCCACGCTCGCGCCCGCCTCAGCCAGAGACAAGGCGGCGGCGCGCCCGATTCCCGAGCCGCCGCCTGTGATCAGGGCTACCTTGCCGGACAGATCCATCGCCCCTGCCTTTCGTCATTGCCGATGCGGCAAACAACCGGGCAGGGGCGTAAAAGTTCCTCAGGCCGACTGGATCGCCGACAGCAGCCAGTCGGTGCCGGGGCGGCGGGTGAAGGTCCAGATCTCCACGGTTTCCGTCGGATTGCTCGCGTCGCCGGAGACGAGCGCGCCGGTCTGGCGATCCACCATGGCGTCGATGCTGGAATAGCGCATCGCCACCGTCGCGTAATCCTGCTGGCCTTCGCGCCAGGCTTCGGCGATATCGCCTTGCAGAAGCCGGACGTCCGAAACCGTGTTACGCAGGCCGTTGGTGGCGTTTTCGCTCAGCTCCTCGGCCATATAGGACATGGCCTCCGGGGTGGTGAGACGGCGCAGCGCCGCATAATCCTCATTGGCATAAGCCGTCTGCACCTGCATCAGCATGGCTTCGAAGCGGTTGAGATCGTCCTGCGATACCTCGATATCGGTCACCGGCGGGGCGGATGCCGCCTGCGCGGGGGCCGCCGCCGCTGCGCGGTTACCGGAGCCCATGGCGGGAATATCGAAGGACGGCTTGCCATTGCCGCCGCCCATGCCGCTCTGGCGCGGCGACATGCCTGCGGCTGCGGGCGTCGTCTGGCGGCGATTGGCGAGAAGGCGCATCACCAGCATGATGCCGCCCGCGATCAGCGCGACTTGCAGGAGCAGGCCGAGGAAGCCCATCATGCCGCCGAAGCCTTGGCCCATCAGCATGCCGAACAGGCCTCCGAGCAGCAGGCCGCCCATCAGGGTACGGCCGAAACCGTTGAAGAAGCCGGGGCGCTGCGCCTGCGCGCCGGGCGCCTGAGCGTTCGGGCGGGTGGATTGCGGGCCGGTCTGCTGCTGTTGCGGCGTCATGGTGCGGTTGATCGGCGCGGCGTCGTTGGGGGCCGTGCGGGTTGCGGGCGGCGCCTGGAAGGTGCGCGTGCCACGGCTGCCGAAGCCGCCGCCGCGCCGGGCTTCGGCGATATCGACCGTCACCAGCGACGCGGCCAGCGTGATGGCGAGAACGGCGATAAGACTGGTATAACGCGACAGGCGCTTGAACATGCATTTCTCCCGATGAACCGCCCGTTTTCAGGCGGCGATCCGCGCGGCGCGCGCATAAGGGCGGCCACGCTCTTTCTGGTCGTCTGCCTTCATATAGGTACTGATTTTCGCGATTGAAGGAATTTACGGTATTGCAACGGCCGGTAACCGCATTCAGGCGGTTTCCGGCTTGGCGTTTTTCGTCTCAACAAGGGCCGATGCCGCCGCCCGGTACAGGCTGTCGGCGCTGCGAATCGTGTGGGCGCGGGCATTGCGCCAGTGCAGATCCGCATGGGCCTGTCCGGCCGGGCCGCAAAAATCGAATGCGGCGGCGGTAATTTCCGCAACAAGGCCGGTGGCGGCCGCATGGCAGGCGAGAATGGAGCCGCGTGCCCCGGCCAGCGCTGCCGCATCCGTATTCACCTGCGCGATATCCAGCATGCGGGCGGCGCGCTCCGTCATCGCGGTCACCGCTTCCAGTTGCACGGCAAGCTGGCCCAGCCGGAACAGATTGGGCGGCTCGCCCCTGGCATTCTCCGCGCAGGCATGCGTGATCTCCGCGAAAGCCGCCCGCGCGATGCCGAGCGCCACCGCCGCATGCATCAGATCGGCAAACAGGGTGACGCCCGCATGACCCTCCGGCGCGGCCAGCGCGAAGGCGGCATCTCCGGCAATCGCCGCATTCTGCAACAGCACCGTGCCGCCGCCCGCCGTGCGCAGGCCCAGGCTGTCGCGGTCATCGATGATGCGCAGCCCTTCCGTTCGCCGGGATACGAGCGCGAAGCGCCCATGGCCGCCCGCATCCCGCCCCGCAAAGCCGATCCAGTCGGCAAACAGCACGCCCGCCGCCGCATTTTCACGCCCCTCGGCGCGAAAGCCGTGCCCCTCCCGGGCAAGCGACACCGAAACGGCGGCGGAGGGCGGGGCGGCGAGCGCGAAAAGATCGCCCGCCAGCGCCCGTTCGAAGAAAACGGCCTGCTGTTCGCCGCCGCCCTGCCAGCGCAGCAGATCCAGCACCCGTAGATGCGCGCAAAAGGCTTCGGCGATGGAGGCATCCGCTTCCGCAAGGCTTGCCACGATTTCCGCCAGAATGCCGTTGGCGATATCGATGCCGTCAGCTTCCACCGGCGCGCTGACGCCGAGAAGCCCGGAGCCCGCCAGCGCTTCCAGTTGCTCGACCGGGAAGATGCGGTCGAGATCGCGCTCCCTGGCTTTTTCGCGAAAACCCGCCGCCAGCGCCGTGGCGATGGCAAGCGCTTCGCCCTCCTCGCCGATGCGGCAGGCGGGCGGGCGGCTGCGGTCGTGAAGCTGCGAAATCGTGCCCATCGCGGTGTCTCCGAAAGCCGTTGCGAAGCAGGGCGGCCCATGGCTTTGCGGGCATACTAGAAGCATCCCGCGCTCTTGAATACCCTTTGCGGGGCTGCCGGAATGCAGAAATAATTGTGATAATTCAATGGCATATTCAAATCCGGCGCGAAGGGCCGTTGAAAGCTGCCCGCATTCGGGCATTAATATTTGTGGCGATGCCGCGCTTTCTGGCGTTGTTCTTTCAGTGTAGCGGCCCACGACCTGCAAGACACGAAAGGAAAATGGCATGACGATCCATGGCAGCTTCCTCAGCGGCATAAGGCCCGGCGGCGAAGGCATTTCCGTTCCGCGCATCGCGGTGATCGGGCGCGGCTTTTCCGGGCTGATGATGGCGATTGCGCTTCTGCGCCGTGTGCGAACCCCCTTCCATCTCCAGCTTTTCGATCCGCATCCCGATGTCAGCGGCGGGCAGGCGCTGGCGGGGCCAAGGTCCGGCGAAATCCTCAACAGCCGCGTGCGCGATCTTTCCGTCGCCGATGACGATCCTGACGATTTCGACCGCTGGCTGGGGGCGAGCCCCGAGTTCCGCAATGCCGTTTCCGCCGCCATTCCCGGCTTCCGGCAGATTTTCGTGCCGAAAAGCACGTTCAGCGATTATGCCTATCAACGCTTTTCCGACGCGCTGGCGCTGCGCCACGATGTGACGGTGCGCATTCGCAACGAAACCGCGATGCGCATTGCCCGCAAGGCGGATGGTTTTTCGGTGACCATCAGCGGCGGACGGCCGGAGACGCATGATATCGTCATTCTGGCGACCGGTTACGGGCAGAACGCATCCGCCGCCGGGCAGGCCGCTGGCGAAGAGACCCGCGTGCGGGCGCGGCGGCTGCAACCGGCGCCGCATATCGTGCTGCTCGGAACCGGCATTCGCGTGGTCGACCGGCTGTTTCAACTGCGTGACGGCGGTTATGCGGGACGCATCACGCTTCTGTCCGCCCATGGCTTCCTGCCGCGCAGCCACACGCGGCTTTCCGCCGACCCTGTCGACCTGCCCGCGCCGATGCCGCACCGGCTCTCGGAGATCGTGCGTTTTCTGCGCCAGGCCTGCCGCGCCGCCGAAGCCGAGGGCCAAAGCTGGCAATCGGTGATGAACGCCTTCCGCAAGCAGGCGCGGTCGCTATGGCGCTCGCTGCCCGCGGCGGAAAAGCGCCGCTTCAACCGGCATCTGCGCGCCATCTACGACAGCCACCGCAACCGCCTGCCTGAGCCGCATTACCTGCGGCTGATGCGGGAATTGTCGGCGGGCTCTACGGTGCTGCGCAAGGGCCGCGCCGAGAGCTTTTCCGGCGAGGGCGTGCATGTGCGCTGGCCGGGGCGGGAGGAGGCGGATTATCTCTATGCCAGCGCCGTGTTCGATTGCCGCTGCGCCGCGCCGGACCTGAACGCGCCGCCGCTCGCCGATCTCATCGGCAACGGCCTTGCCATGCCGGATGAACTCGGGCTTGGCCTGATGGTCAATGGCTGCGGCGGAGTTCTTACCGATGGCGAGGCGATCCCGAACCTCTACGCCATCGGCCCGCTGGGGCTGGGCAGCCTGCCGGATATCGATCTGGTGCCGGAAATCGTCGCCCAGACCTATGCCGCCGCCAGCCTGATGGCCGAAACCTGCCGCTCGCATATGTCGGCATGAGGCGGCCCGGACTTTTCAACCCTCGCGCAAACGGATAGACGGAAGGCGTGACCTTTTCTTTGCCCGTCCGAAGGAATTTTTCGTGGCCCTGTCCGACCGTCCGCTGTTTTCACGCCCGCATCAGGCCTTTCTGTTCGACATGGACGGCACGCTCCTGAATTCCATCGCCGTCGTC
>JBDHTA010000090.1:0-16420 GCA_039808465.1 Rhizobiaceae bacterium
GTTGCCGAAGCGGTAGACCTCGGATTGCTGGTAGGGCACGCGGGCAACGAGCCATGCCTCGCGCGCCGCCTTCAGCGTTTCTTCGCTCGGGCTGGCGATCAGCGCGTCGATGGCCTTGTCCAGCGCCTTGGCGGTAACAAGCGAATCCTCGTATTTCGCATGCGCGACATCGCTGTAATGCTTGATGATGGCGCTGGCGTCAGTGGCGGCGTAAGCGCCGGGCGCGACGAAGGCGGCCGATGCGGCAAGAAGCGCCACACTGGCCCCGAGAACGGTTTTGCGGATCATGGGATTCTCTCCTGTGACGGCAAAAACGCCGTCCCCCTTGAATGACGAAGAAGTCATCGCGCAAAACCAAACTGGTGTCAAACGCTCTAGTTTGGAATGATTTCAAGCAGATCGTTGCAGGCGGCAGAAGAAGAAGCCGTCCGTATCGGTCGAGGCCGGGGTCAGGGTCACGGTGGCGCCGTCGCGGGAGCAGGGCCTTGGCGCATCCGCGCCGAACAGCCGCGTCCAGTCGTCCAGCACCGGCACGATGGCATATTCGGGATGGCGCTCGCAAAAGCGGTTCACCTGCGCCTCGTTTTCTTCGGGCAGGATCGAGCAGGTGATATAGAGAAGCATGCCGCCGGGGCGCACATAGGCCGAGGCCTGATCCAGCGCCTGCTGCTGCTGCGCCAGCCGTTCCTCGAGGTTCTTGCGGGTCAGCCGCCATTTGGTGTCGGGGCGGCGCCGCCAGGTGCCGGTGCCGGTGCAGGGCGCGTCGACCAGCACCTTGTCGCAGCGCTCTTTCAGGCCCTCCAGCCCTGCGGCTCCGTCATGCACCTGCACATTGCGGGTGCCTGCGCGGCGCAGGCGCTCGATGATCGGGGCGAGCCGCTTGCGGTCGGCGTCATAGGCGTGAACCTGCCCCTTGTTATGCATGGCCGCCGCCATGGCCAGCGTCTTGCCGCCGCCGCCCGCGCAATAGTCGAGAACCTGCTCGCCGTCGCGTGCTTCGGCGAGATCGGCAACGATCTGCGATCCTTCGTCCTGCACCTCGAACCAGCCTTTCTGGAACGAAAGCTCGGCTGTGACGTTAGGAAGACGGGAAGGGCCTTCGCCCGCGGCAATGCGGATGCCTTCGCGGGCGATCTTCGCTTCCTGCGCGCCGGAGCGTTCCAGCGCCTTCAGAACCTTGGCGCGGCCAGCGCGGAGCGTATTGACGCGCAGGTCGAGCGTCGGGCGTTCGGTCAGGGCTCTGGCTTCGCTGAGCCAGTCCCCGCCAAAACTTTCCTGAAGCGAGGGCTGCACCCATTCCGGCACGTCGCCCTGGATATGAAGGGGCGCATCGGAGAGGCTGCGATCGGAAAGAGCCGCCAGCCATTCGGCTTTCGGCGGTTCGGGGGCGAAGCGGTCGCCTTCCAGTTCGGCGGCGAGGCTTTCCGGGGTTTCGCCCCATTGCCGCAGCATGACGGCATAGCCGAGGGCCGCGGGGCCGTCGTCGTCCATGAGCCAGCCATGCGAGAGGCGCTGGCGAAGGGCGTCATAGACGATATTGCCGATGGCGGCGCGGTCGCCGGAACCGGCGAAGCGATGCGCAAGGCCCCAATCCTTCAGGGCATCCGCGACAGGCCGCTTGCGCGCCTCGATATCGGCGAGAACCTCGATGGCTCCCGCCAGCCTGCCGCCCAAACGCATCCGCTTTCTCCTGTCTGCCTCGTGAAAAGTAAAGCGGTGGTAAACGCGATCAGGGGCAAGAGCAAGAGTTTAGCGGATGATCTCGTAGCAGACCTTGGCGTGACCGGACTTGATCATGCCGATATTCTGGGCGGCGGCCTTCGACAGATCCAGCACGCGGCCGCGGATGAACGGGCCGCGATCGTTGATGCGCACGACGACGCTGCGGCCATTGTTGCGGTTGGTGACCTTGACCTTGGTGCCGAAGCGAAGGGAACGATGCGCGGCGGTCATCAGTCTCGGGTTCATGCGTTCACCGGAAGCCGTTTTCGATCCCAGCGCGTACCAGGAGGCGCCGCCGCATCCGGCGGCGTTGGCCGTCAGCGGGACAAAAGCGGAGGTTGCAACAATGGCGGCGGAGACGAGAGCCGTGCGGCACAGTTTCTTCAATGCGGTGCTTCCCATTTTCGTGGCGGTCAAAGCCGCGCTTGTCGATGGGCGGGGCAAAAACCGGCGAAAAATGGCAAAAAATGGCCCTTTGCCGATCACGCAATGTTACAGACTGTAATATTTGTGAATCGCAAAGCGGTGATGCGGCGTGAGCCCGATCCGGAAACTTTAGAAAAAATTGAATGGATTCAGTCAGGAAACGGATACGAAATCCCGTCTGGGTAGCAGCGGATCCGGGATCACGAAAACGCGCAAAATTTTTTTCTACGAGGGGGCTGGCGAAGCCTTGAATCGCGCCATATTTACTATTCGTTAAAACTTATTTTGAGCAAATTTGACTGCGGAACCGGCTCCGGCTGGAATTTTCAAGCTGTCCATCGCCTGCTATGCATGGCGAGGCCCCCTGCAACCTCAGGGCACATTCGGGCGGGCGGTCAGCCGCGCCACTTCCCGGCCTGCCAGAGATCGGCCAGCGAAACCCGGTAATCCGGAAAGCGGAACGCGAAGCCTTCCGCCTTGATGCGGCGGTTGGAGACGCGCTTGTTCTCGCCATAGAAGGAGCGGGCCATCGGGGTCAGCTCGGCGGTTTCGAAAGCCTGCTCCGGCGGCGGCGCGACGCCCATCAGGCGGGCCGCTTCGGCAATGACGTCCTGCGGCGGCGCCGGTTCGTCGTCGGTGATGTTGAAGAGGCCGCTTGTGCCCCTGTTTGCCAGAAACAGCGCTGCGGCGCCGATATCCTCGACGCGGATGCGGTTGAATACCTGGCCCGGTTTGATCAGCCGCCGCGCCGTGCCCTTCTCCAGATTGACGAAGGCGTTGCGTCCCGGCCCGTAAATGCCCGAAAGACGCAGCACGGCGACGGGAAGGCCGTTTGCGCGGCCGATGTCCATCCACGCCTCCTCGGCCACCACCCGCTCGCGGGAACGCTCCGGCACCGGCGCGGTGGAGGCGCTTTCGTCCACCCAGCCGCCCTGCCGGTCGCCATAGACGCCGATGGTGGAGAGATAGCCGATCCATTGCAGCTTCGGCATCCGGGCCCGCAGGTCGCCGCCTGCCAGCCGCACCAGCGGATCGCCCTCGCGCCCCGGCGCGATGGATTGCACCAGATGCGTCGCCACGGCCATCTCCTGCGCCAGCTCCGGCGAAAAGGCGCTGCCGTCGAAGAGGAAGGGCTTGATGCCCGCGGCCTCGAGGGCGGCGCATTTCTCCGCCGAACGGGTGGTGCCGGATACCGTTGCCCCTTGCGCCCGCGCCTCGGCCGCAATCGCCTTGCCGGAAAAGCCCGCGCCGAAAATCACCATCCGCATGTCATGCTCTCCCCGCGTCATCTTTCAGCGCCCGCCGCCATTCGTCGAGAACGGATTCGTCCGTCTCCTTATCCATGAGGACAGCCAGCGATGCAAATTCCCCCGATGTCATCAGCCGCGACAGCGCCCAGACCGCCATGGCCCGCACCACCGGCGCGCCGTCCTCCAGCAGCGCCCGGCAGGGCGCAATCAGGGAACGTTCGCCGGAATTGCCCGCCGCGATCAGTACATTGCGCACGAAGCGGTCGCGGCCGATGCGCTTGACCGGCGAGCCGCTGAAGAAGCTGCGGAATTGCGGATCCGTGAGGGTGAGCAGATCGGCGATATCGGGTTCGTTGAGGTCGTCACGCGCCTTCAGCTTGATCTCGGAGGCAACGGCCGCGAACTTGTTCCACGGACAGGCGGCCAGACAATCGTCGCAGCCATAGATGCGGTTGCCGATCAGCGCCCGCAAGTCCGGATCGATCGGCCCCTTGTGCTCGATGGTGAGGTAGGAAATGCAGCGCCGCCCGTCGATCTTGTAGGGGGCGGGAAAGGCCCCCGTCGGACAGGCGTCGAGACAGGCGTGGCAGGAGCCGCAGCGGTCGCGCTCGCTCTCGTCGGCGATCAGGTCGGCGGTGGTGAACATGCTGCCGAGAAACAGCCAGGAGCCGAAATCACGGCTGACGAGATTGCTGTGCTTGCCCTGCCAGCCCAGCCCCGCCGCCGCCGCCAGCGGCTTTTCCATCACGGGCGCCGTATCCACGAACACCTTCACATCTTCCTTGGCGCGGGCGGCGAAGCGCGTGGCGATCTCCTTCAGCCGCCCCTTGATGATATCGTGATAATCGCGGTTGCGGGCATAGACGGAAATCGCCGCCCGGTCGGGCCGTTCCTGAAGGGCGCGGGGGTCCGTTTCGGGCCCGTAATTCAGGCCGAACATCACGATAGAGCGGGCGTCGCTCCACAGCACGCGCGGATCGGCGCGGCGTTCCTTCGTTTCCGCCATCCATTCCATCGTGCCGTGATAACCGGCGTCGAGAAATTCCTGAAGCCGGGTGGGCGCCTGCGGAATCGCATCGGCGCGGGTGATGCGGCAGAGATCGAAGCCGACGGCTTTCGCCTCGGCCTTGACGAAATCGGTCAGAACCCGCCGCCGCTTTTCAAGCCTGTCATGATCGGCGGCCCCGCTCATGGCCGCGATCCTCAAAAGTCCAGGTCGGCGTAATGGGAAACCGGGGTCAGTCCGCGGATCCGCTCCGTCAGCATCGGGCGGAAGGAGGGGCGCGATTTCAACCGCTGATACCATTCCTTCGCCGCCGGCGATTCCGACCAGTCGATCTCGCCGAGATAATCCAGCACCGAAACCGCCGCCGCCGCCGCCAGATCGGCATAGCTCAGCCGGTCGCCCGCAAGCCAGGTGCGCGATCCCGCCAGCCATGAGAGGTAGCGCATATGCTGGCGGATATTGTTGCGCGCCGTGCGCAGCATCTTGCTGTCGGGGGCGCCGCCGCCCTGCTCGGCGGTCATCTGGAGCTTGAAGACGCGCTCGCGCACCAACGGGCGGGTAACGTCCTGCTCCATCTTCTGCATGAACCATTCCGTCAACCGGCGGATTTCGGCGCGCTGGAACGGATCTTCCGCCAGAAGCCGCCGGTCGCGCTTGAGCACGCCATGGGTCTCGTCGAGATATTCGGAAATGACGGAGGCGCCACAGAGGGCGCGCATGCTGTCGTCGACATAGACCGGCAGCGTGCCCGCCGGATTGAGCGCCAGGAAATCGCGCCGCTTTTCCCACGGTTGCTCCTCGATCAGATCCGCCTGATAGCCGTATTCGGTCAGGATCAGCCGGACGAAACGCGAAGCCGCGGACATGGGATGATGATAAAGCGTGGGCATGGATACTCGGATTTCCGGTTGGGACCGGTCGGGCCGCTTCCTGACGCGTCCGGTCCGGTCATGAGTCACTGGTCATGAGTCATGGGTTGAAGCTATATGGGTTTGCCTTCGCCAAGACAAGCGAATCGGCCTTTCGCCTCCCAAGGATTATATTATGGCTGACCAATCCATCATCAGCGCGCTCATTCTGGGGCTCATCGAGGGGTTGACGGAATTCATTCCGGTCTCCTCCACGGCCCATGTCCTGCTTGCGGGGCACTTCCTCGGCTTCAAGTCGCCGGGAAACACCTTCGCGGTTCTCATCCAGCTCGGCGCCATTCTCGCCATCCTGCTGGTCTATTTCTCCCGGCTCTGGCAGGTAGCGATGGCATTGCCATCGAGCGCCCGCGCCCGGCATTTCGTGGCGAGCGTGCTCGTCGCCTTCCTGCCCGCCGCCGTCATCGGGGCTCTGGCCCACGGTTTCATCAAATCGGTGCTGTTCGAAACGCCGATGCTGATCTGCGTCATGCTGATCGTCGGCGGCGTCGTGCTGCTTGCGGTCGATCGCATGACCTTCCGTCCCAGATATCGCGACGCGATGGATTATCCACTGCCGCTGGCCCTGAAAATCGGTCTTTTCCAGTGCCTCGCGATGATTCCCGGCACCTCGCGCTCCGGCGCCACCATCGTCGGCGCGCTGCTGATGGGGGCGGACAAGCGGTCGGCGGCGGAATTCTCCTTCTTCCTCGCCATGCCCACCATGGCGGGCGCCTTCGCGCTCGATCTCTACAAGAACCGTGATGCGCTGAGTTTCGACGACGGCGCGATGATCGCCATCGGCTTCGTGGCCGCCTTCGTTTCGGCGCTGTTCGTGGTGCGCTCGCTGCTGGATTTCGTCTCGAAGCGGGGCTACGCGCCGTTCGCCTGGTGGCGCATCGTCATCGGCGTGCTGGGCCTTGCCGGTCTCCTGCTGTTCGGCTGAGTTCGCAAAGCAGGCTGCAAAAGAAAAGGGCCGGAAAATTCGGCCCTTTATCCATCATCCCTGCCGTATCATTCGGCCGCGACCGGCGTGACCGAACCCGTGCTGCACGGATCGACGCCATAGGCGGGCGCACAGTCGCTTTTCAGCGCTGCGACGGTTCCGGGCGCCATGAACGACCCAGCGAGAATGACCAGCGCCGCACACGCAAAAAACAGTGCGATAGACTTGCCCATGCAAAAATGCCTTTCAGATCAGATAATGCGCCGCGCCAAACCCATGGCGCCAGCGTCACGCCGCAGCGTGTGTATGCTGGCGGTTGGTAAACATCAATAACAGAGTGTGCTAAACCACCTGTTAATGCGTTCGGTTAATTCGTGCGATATTTGTGCAACGGCCGTTAAGAGCGGGTTCGTAAAACCGTTCTGAAAATTGCCGGAACGGGGAAGTTTTTTTCGCGGGCGCCCGCCCGGCGGCAAGGCGCCATGCGCCCGGAAGACGCATGGTGGCATTTCAAACGATTCGCTGGACGCTCAGGCGGCGCTGCCGGAGCGGCGGAACTGTCCCTGCGGGCGATATTGCACCATGTAGGTGGGCAGCACGGTATCGACCAGCGCGGGCGCGATGCCGATGCCGTCGAGCGTGCGGCGCTCGGCGGCCGCTTCCGGCGACACCACATTGTCGGTCTTCAGCAGCGTCACCTGATCGGCGGTCAGCGGCGGCGCGACGAAGGGAATGAGCGAGGCGATGGAGCCGATCAGCGAGGCGATGCCGAAGGGCAGCGGAATGAGCGGCTTCCTGCGGTCGACCACCTTGAGCACCGTCTCCAGACAGTCGCGGAAGCTCATCACGACAGGGCCGCCCAGCTCGTAGGTCGTGCCCGGCTTCAGCTTGCCGTCGACGGCAAGCGCTGCGGCTTCCGCCACGTCTTCCACGAAGACCGGCTGGAATTTGGTCTCGCCGCCGCCGATCAGGGGCAGGAAGGGCATGGTCTGCGACATGCGGCCGAACTTGTTGAAGAAGCTGTCGTCCTGCCCGAAGACGACGGAGGGGCGCAGGATGACCGCATCCGGCTTGATCGCGGCGATGGCGGCCTCGGCGCGGCCCTTGCTGCGGGCATAGGCGGATTCGGATTTCGGATTGGCGCCGATGGCGGAGATATGCGTCAGCGCCGCGCCCGCCGAACGGGCCGCCTCCGCGATGGCGCGGGCGCCAAAATCCTGCACGGCGTCGAAGGTGTTGCGGCCGCTCTGGTGGAGGATGCCGACGCAGTTGACGACATGATCGGCATCGGCGACGGCCGCATCCACCGAGGCGCGGTAGCGCAGATTGGCCTGCACGAAGGAAATCTGCCCGACATTGCCGAGCGGTTGCAGGAAGTAAGCCAGATCCGGACGGCGCACGGCGACCCGGATGCGATAGCCGCGCTTGGCGAGCGCCCGCACGATGCTGCGCCCGATGAAGCCCGAACCTCCGAACACGGTGACGAGCGGCGGCAGGTTGGACAGGGTCATGGCAGGCTCCGTGAAAAGCGAATGATATGGTTATCCGGTATTAGCCGAAGTGTGCCGCCGCGTGAAGACCTATCACGCGGGCGGTGCGCAAGAGCATTTCCAGCAAAAGTGTAAAGCGGTTTTGCTGGAAATGCGAAAAAGCAGAGACCGGTTTTCAGCGGCTCAGACGCCCTCGACCACCACCATTTCGGCGGTGGCGCATTCCTGGCGGATTTTCGCGGCGATCTGGTATTCCGGCGAGTTGTAACAGTCGAGCGCCTGCTGCTTCGAGGCAAACTCGATCACCACGTTGCGCGCCCGCGCCGTGCCTTCCAGCTCGGCATGGTCGCCGCCGCGCGCCAGAAAATTCGCGCCATACTTCTCGAAGGCCACCTTGGCCGCCGTCACGTAATCCTTGTAGCGCTCGGAATCGCGAATATCGACGCGCGCGATCCAGTAACCCCTGGCCATATGTGCCTCCCTCGTTGCCGTTATGATGCGGATGATATCAGAGAACCGCGGAGATTTCGTCCAGAATGGCGCGGGCGGCCGCGCGCGGATCCGCGGCCCTGACGATGGGGCGGCCGACGACGAGATGGCTGGCGCCCGCGCGGATGGCGTCCGCAGGCGTCATCACCCGCTTCTGGTCGCCTTTCTCGGCGCCTGCCGGGCGGATGCCGGGGGTGACGAGCGCCATGTCCGGGCCGATCACGCCGCGCACGGCTTCGGCTTCCTCCGCCGAGCAGACGATGCCGCCCATGCCCGCATCCCGCGCCTGCGCGGCGCGCTTCAGCACCAGCGCGCGCGGATCGCCCGCATAACCGGCCTCGGCCAGATCGGCCGCGTCCATCGAGGTCAGCACGGTGACGCCGAGCAGGCAGAGACCGGAGCCCTTCGCGGCCTGAACGGCGGCGCGCATCGCCTTGGGATAGGCGTGCAGCGTCAGCATGGTCATGCCCATCTTCGCGATGTTCTCGACGCCGGAGGCGACCGTGTTGTCGATGTCGAGCAGCTTCATGTCGAGGAAGACCTTCTTGCCGTCCTTCGCCAGATCGCGGGCGAATTCCAGCCCGCCCGCGAAAACGAGCTGGTAGCCGACCTTCACGAAGGAGATGTCGTCGCCGAGCTTCGTCACCAGCGCTTCGGCCTGCTGCACGGTCGCAACATCGAGGCTGACGATCAGGCGGTCGCGTGCATTCATCGCTTTCTCCTTCATGGGTGCGGGCGGCCTGCGCCGTCCGCAGGTCAAACGGCCACCCACTCGCACGGGAAAGCCCGCAAGACAAGCCTATTTACAGCATTTGCGGCGCGGCGGCGCCACATGCGGCTCGCCGCCGCGCCGGTAGGTCCAGATCTGGGCGGGCGGAATGTTGCGCATGATGAAATCGAAATGCTCGATGCGGTAACGGTCCGGCTGGGCGGCGATCGGCGACATCGGCCCGTAGGAAAACTGCACCACCGGCCGCCCCGGCGGCAGCCGGTCGAGCAGGGATTCCAGCAGCGACACGCGCATATGCATGGGAAAATTCAAGAGCGGAATGCCCGAGATGACGCTGTCGAAGCTCTGGCCCTCGAACGCCTCCAGCGTATCCGCGAGGCTGAAGGCGTCGCCATTGATGAAGCGCACGCCCTCGAACATGCTTTTCAGATGCAGGTAGAAATCCGTGGAATATTCGATGGAAACCAGCCGCTCCGGCGCAATGCCGCGATCCAGGATGGCCCGGGTGATGACCCCGGTTCCGGGGCCGAGTTCCAGAACCGGCAGGCCGGAGTCCGGCTCGATCAGGCTTGCCATGCGCCGGGCCATGCGCGCCGAGGTCGGCATGATCGCGCCGACCGCCTTGGGCTTGGTCATCCAGCCGCGAAAGAAGCGGATCTCGTCATCGAAGCGGCGTGTGAACCGCTCCTTCACCCTCGTATGCAACATCATGTTGCCTGATCCTTCTTCCCCGGAGCATTTCGCCCCCTGCCGGTCTTGCGCCAGCCCCGGCATGCGCCGGAGCCGGTAGAGTGTTCCGCCTCTACATCATTGACAAGCGCGCAATTATGACAGGCTTGAGCGGAAGAGGGTTTTTAAAATTTACACCCGCATCGGCATCAGCACATAGAGCGCGTCGTCATCGGCGGTATCGCGGATCAGCGTCGGCGAACCGGCATCCGCCAGCAGGAAGATGGCGTCGTTGCCGGAAAGCTGGGCGGTGATATCCAGCAGGTATTTGGCGTTGAAGCCGATTTCCATGGCGTCGTTGTCGTAGGACACCGGCAATTCGTCGGTGGCGCTGCCGGAATCCGGGTTGTTGACGGTCAGCAGAAGCTGGCCGTCGGCCAGCGCCAGCTTCACGGCGCGGCCGCGCTCGGAGGAAATGGTGGACACGCGATCGACGGCCTGCGCGAAAGTCTGGCAATCGACGCGCAGTTCCTTGTCGTTGTTGGCGGGAATGACGCGCTGGTAATCCGGGAAGGTGCCGTCGATCAGCTTCGAGGTCATGACGATCGAGCCGATGGTGAGCCGGATCTTGGCGTCCGACACCTCGACGGTCACCGTCAGGTCGGGATTGTCGACCAGCTTCTGCAACTCGCCGACCGTCTTGCGCGGAATGATGATGCCGGGCATGCCTTCCGAGCCGGAGGGCGCCTTCACGTCGGCGCGGGCAAGCCGGTGGCCGTCGGTGGCGACGGCGCGCAGCTTCAGGTCGCCATCGGCCTCGATGGTGTGGAAGAAGATGCCGTTGAGGTAATAACGGGTTTCCTCGGTGGAGATCGCGAACTGCGTGCGGTCGATCAGCATCTTCAGGTCGGTCGCCTTCAGCTTGAAGGTGTGGCTGAAGTTTCCGGCGGTCAGATCCGGGAAATCCGATTGCGGCAGGCATTGCAGCGAGAATTTCGAGCGGCCGGAGGCGACCGTCATGGCGTTGCCGTCCGGCGTCGTCGCCAGCAGCACTTCGGCGCCGTCGGGCAGCTTGCGCACGATGTCGTAGAGCAGGTGCGCGGGCACGGTGGTCGCGCCCGCCTGCTCGACATTGGCGGGCGTTTCCTCGGTGATTTCGAGATCGAGGTCGGTCGCCTTCAGCGCCAGCGCCGCGCCCTCGGCCCTGAGCAGCACGTTCGACAGGATCGGGATCGTGTTGCGCCGTTCCACCACGCGGTGAACGTGGTTCAGGGATTTCAGGAGATTGGACCGCTCAAGAGTAATACGCATGAGATGCTACCGCTTTCGACCGGCATCGCGCCCAAAGATGGCGCGACGCGCATAAACGCCCGGCCCCATGCCGGAAATGTGGACGGGCAAAATGGCAGGTTTTTTAAGGCAATTGCAAGGCCCATGGCGGCCGGGCGGGCGACTATCCCGCCAAAATCGCTTGAACACGGCTTGCCGCTCGCCCATAACCGCGGGCAACGGCAACAGGAGCGGCGACGGCGTGACACAGGATGAGGGCGAAAGCGCAGGCCGCGGTTTCCGGCTGCATGATGCGGTGATCCCGGCCCGCCCGCTGGAGGCGGCGCTGTATCTGGTCTCGACGCCGATCGGCAATCTCGGCGATATCACGTTGCGGGCGCTGGAAACGCTGGCGGGCGCCGATATCCTCGCCTGCGAGGACACCCGCGTCACCCGCGTCCTGCTGGATCGCTACGGCATCCGCAACCGCCCCTTCGCCTATCACGAGCATAATGCCGGGGAAGCGGGGCCGCGCCTGCTGGCCGCGCTGGAGGCGGGAAAATCCGTGGCGCTGGTTTCCGATGCCGGAACGCCGCTGGTTTCCGATCCCGGCTACCGGCTGGCGCAGCTCGCCATCGAGGCGGGCCATCGCGTCGTGCCGGTTCCGGGCGCGTCGGCGCCGCTCGCCGCCCTCGTCGGCTCCGGCCTGCCGAACGATGCCTTCTTCTTCGCGGGCTTCCTGCCGCACAAGGACAAGGGCAAACGCGACCGTTTCGCGGAACTGGCCAGGGTTCCGGCAACGCTGATGTTCTTCGATTCGCCGCACCGCATCGCCGCCAGCCTTGCGGTGGCGGCCGAGGTTCTGGGAGTGGAGCGGAGAGCCGCCGTCTGCCGCGAGCTGACGAAAACCTTCGAGGAATTCCGGCGCGGTCCGCTCGGCGATCTCGCTGCCGAATTCAGGGAGCGCGCGGTGAAAGGCGAGATCGTGCTGCTGATCGCCCCGCCGGAGGCGGCTCCGATGGCGGACGAGGCCGATATCGATGATATCCTTGCCCGGCTATCGAAGGAGCTTCCGGCGGCGAAGGCGGCGGCTGAGGCGGCGCGGCTGACCGGCATTCCCCGCAAGGATCTCTATCGCCGCCTGATGGACATGAAGGATGGCGGCTAAGCGGGCGGATGAAAGGCGGCGCAAGGCCGAACGCCGCGGCCATGTTTCGGAATGGATCGCCGCCGTCTTCCTCATTCTCAAGGGCTACCGCATCGTCGCCCGGCGCTACCGCACGAAACTCGGCGAAATCGACCTGATCGCCCGCAAAGGCGATCTCGCCGTCTTCATCGAGGTGAAGGCCCGCGCCGGTGACCGGCAGGCCGTCGATGCCGTGAGCGCCGCCTCGCAGGCGCGCATCCGCGCCGCAAGCGATCTCTGGCTGTCGCGCCAGCCGGATGCGCGCAGGCTTTCGCAACGTTACGATATCGTCGCCGTGCTGCCGGGGCGGCTGCCGCGCCATTTCATCGGCGCATTCTGAAACGATCGCTAAAATGCAGGCGATTTCCTGAACCATGGCGTTACATTTGTAGCCTATGGTTGCATGCAGAACTGTAACGGAACGGGGCAGGGGCGGGCGATGGTTTTCAAGATGATGCTGGCGAGCATGGCGGCGATGGCGGTGCGGGCGATGCCGCCGAACCTGCTGTCGGGCGCCGGGCTTCCGCCGCTGATTTCGGCTCCCACCGCGTCTCTGGACATGAAGCCCGCGCCGATCGAGCCGGACTGGATCATCGATGGCAATCCGCAGGCCCGCGCCGCGCTGCATTCGCAAAGCGCCGACGAGGCGGCCCGCACCGCCGTCTGGGATTGCACGGCGGGCAGCTTCCGCTGGTTCTTCCATTGGGACGAGACGGTGATGATCCTCGACGGCGAGGTGGAGGTGACGGCGGAGGATGGCTCCGTGCGGCTGTTGAAGGCGGGCGATATCGCCTATTTCTCCGGCGGCACCTGGGCCACCTGGACGGTGGAGACCTATGTGCGCAAGATCGCCTTCCTGCGCAAGCCTTTCCCCCTTCCGCTCGCTGCCGCCATGCGCCTGAAGAACGCGCTGAAGCCGTCCTCCTCCGTCGGCCTTGCCGCCTGATCACGCTCCCTTGCGCGGGCCGCCCATTGCCATGAGGGCGTGCGCGGCCTACAGAATTTCCGTTTTTCCGAATCGTGGAACGGAGAGTGGGCGCCCATGGCCAAGATCAAGAATGTAGCGGTCCAGATGGACCATGTTTCCGGCATCAGCATCGCCGGGGATTCCACCTTCGCCATGAGCCTGGAGGCGCAGGCGCGGGGCTATAAACTCTTCCACTACACCCCCGACAAGCTGACCATGCGCGACGGCAAGGTCTATGCCAGCGTCGAGCCGATGATCCTGCGCGACGTCAAGGGCGATCATTTCGAACTGGGCGAGGCCGAGCGCGTCGACCTTTCGACCATGGATGTGGTGCTGCTGCGCCAGGATCCGCCCTTCGACATGGCCTATATCACCTCGACGCATCTTCTGGAGCGCATCCACCCGAAAACGCTGGTCGTCAACGATCCGGCCTGGGTGCGCAATTCGCCGGAAAAGATCTTCGTCACCGAATTCGCCGACCTGATGCCGAAGACGCTGATCACCCGCGATCCCGCCGAAATCGCCCGCTTCCGCGCCGAAATGGGCGATATCATCCTCAAGCCCCTCTACGGCAATGGCGGCGCTGGCGTGTTCCACACCTCGCGTGACGACCGCAACTTCTCGTCGCTCTTGGAAATGTTCGGCCAGATGTTCCGCGAGCCCTTCATCGCCCAGCAATACCTGCCGGATGTGCGCAAGGGCGACAAGCGCATCATCCTCGTCGACGGCGAGCCCGCCGGCGCGATCAACCGCGTTCCGGCCGAGCATGATTCCCGCTCCAACATGCATGTCGGCGGCCGCGCCGAGGCGACCGAACTGACCGCGCGCGAGCGCGAAATCTGCGAGCGCATCGGCCCGAGCTTGCGCGAACGCGGCTTCCTGCTCGTCGGCATCGACGTGATCGGCGATTACATGACGGAGATCAACGTCACCTCGCCGACCGGCATTCGCGAGGTGAAGAAATTCGGCGGCGCCGATATCGCCAGCCTGTTGTGGAATGCCATCGAGAACAGGCGCGCATAAGGCCTGTTTCCCGGCATTTGTTCTCCCCGGACAACCGGTTGCAACCCTGCTGCACGAAGAACGTGAAATTGTTCATTTTACGTTCTTGTTTTATTCCGATTTCCATGCCAGATTGCACGTCACCACCCGGATGGGGTGCATGATGGGGCGGGGAAAACATGGTTGCGCGCGTCAATACGCTGGCTTTTCAGGGTATCGAGGGCCTGCCCGTGGAGGTGCAGGTGATGGTCGCGCCCGGCAAGGTCGGCATGCAGATCGTCGGCCTGCCGGACAAGGCGGTGGCCGAAAGCCGGGAGCGGGTGCAGGCAGCGCTTCACGCCTGCGGGCTGGCGCTGCCGCCCAAGCGCGTGACGGTCAATCTCGCGCCCGCCGATCTGCCCAAGGAAGGCTCGCATTTCGATCTCCCCATCGCGCTTTGCCTGATGGCGGCGCTGGGCGCGGTGCCGCCGGAGGCGCTGCAAGCCTATGTGGTGATCGGTGAACTCAATCTCGACGGCACGCTTGCCCCGGTCGCGGGCGCTCTGCCCGCCGCGATTGCCGCCAATGTGCAGGACAAGGGCCTGATCTGCCCGGCCGATAGCGGCGCGGAAGCCGCATGGGCGGGCGAAACCATCGATATTCTCGCCCCGCGCAGCCTGATCGCCCTCGTCAACCATTTTCGCGGAACCCAGAAGCTCTCTCGGCCCGCGCCCGCCCTGCGCGCCAGCCCGTCGGATCTGCCGGACCTTGCCGATATCAAGGGACAGGAAAGCGCCAGGCGGGCGCTGGAGGTGGCGGCCGCAGGCGGCCATAACCTGCTGATGGTCGGCCCGCCCGGCTCCGGCAAGTCGATGCTGGCGGCGCGCCTGCCCTCGATCCTGCCGCCGCTCACGGCCGCCGAACTGCTCGACGTCTCGATGATCCATTCGGTTGCCGGGCAACTGGCGGGCGGCAGGCTGTCGGACCGCCGTCCCTACCGCACCCCGCATCATTCGGCGACCATGGCGGCACTCGTCGGCGGCGGTTACCGCGGACGGCCGGGCGAGGCGTCGCTTGCTCATCACGGCGTGCTGTTTCTCGACGAGTTTCCGGAATTTTCGCCGCAGGTGCTGGATGCGCTGCGCCAGCCGCTCGAAACCGGCGAATGCATCATTGCCCGCGCCAATCACCGCGTCTCCTATCCCGCCAATATCCAGCTCGTGGCGGCGATGAACCCCTGCCGCTGCGGCATGGCGGGTGAGCCCGGCCAACGCTGCGCCAAGGGGCCGCGCTGCATGAGCGATTATCAGGCGCGCATTTCCGGCCCGCTGATGGACCGCATCGATATCCGCGTCGACGTGCCCGCCGTCTCCGCCGCCGATCTCATCCGCCCCCGCGCCTCCGAAAGCAGCGCTTCGGTCGCCGCCCGCGTGGCAAGGGCGAGGGAGATGCAGCGCCGCCGCTATCTCGCCGCCGGATTGCCGGGCAACACCACCAATGCCCGCTGCTCGACCTCGCTGATCGAGGCGGTGGCCGAACCTGATGATGCCGGGCTGGCCTTGCTGCGTGACGCGGCGGAAAAGCTGAAATTTTCGGCGCGCGGCTATCACCGCATCCTGAAGGTGGCGCGCACATTGGCCGATCTGGAAGGCGTGGAGGTGGTGGGCCGCATTCATCTCGCCGAGGCGATTTCCTATCGCATGGCGGGCGAGCGGCTGGCGGCGGCAGCCTGAAAGGTGCCTGCGCCCTCCACGAAAGAGAGGGCGCGGCGCAATTGCTGGCGATCAGCCGCCCAGCCCGTCGAACAGCGCCGTCGAGAGATAGCGCTCGGCGAAGGAGGGGATGATGACGACGATGGTCTTGCCCGCGTTTTCCTCGCGCTGGCCGATCACGGCGGCGGCGGCCAGCGCCGCGCCCGAGGAGATGCCGACCGGCACGCCTTCGAGACGGGCGACGAGGCGGGCATTGGCGAAGGCGTCGTCATTGCTGACGGTGACGATCTCGTCATAGACGTTGGTATCGAGGACTTTCGGGGCAAAGCCCGCGCCGATGCCCTGGATCTTGTGCGGGCCGGGATTGCCGCCGGACAGGATCGGGCTGTCGGCGGGCTCGACGGCGACGACCTTGACCGATGGCTTCTTGGATTTCAGCACCTGCCCGGCGCCGGTGATGGTGCCGCCGGTGCCGATGCCGGAAACGAGAATGTCGACCGCGCCGTCGGTATCGTTCCAGATTTCCTCGGCGGTGGTGCGGCGGTGGATCTCCGGATTGGCCGGGTTTTCGAATTGCTGCGGAATGATCGCATCCGGCAGCGACGCCGCCAGTTCCTCGGCCTTGGCGATCGCGCCCTTCATGCCCTTCGGCCCCTCGGTCAGCACCAGTTC
>JBDHTA010000091.1:0-16408 GCA_039808465.1 Rhizobiaceae bacterium
CGCAAACGCGAACTGGTTTCCGGCCTTTCCACCATTCACCGGCAGATGGAAAAGGTAACGAGCCTTCTCGACGGCGGCCCCGCCCACAGCACCGGCAGCGGCAAGCCCGATCTCACCGATGCCGAGCGCGGATGCCTTGCCCTGATGGCCGAAGGCTTCGCCGCCCCGAAGATCGCCCGGCAGATGGAGCGCCCGCTCGACGAGATCGAGGCGATGGAAAAGGCGATCATGCGCAAATTCAGCGCCAGCAACCGTTTTCAGGCGGTCGCCAAGGCGGCGGCGCTCGGAATGATCAAGGCCGGTTGACGAAGGCCCCGATCAGCATCAGCGAACGATCGTCAGCGTATCGGCGGCGCGGGTGATGGCGGTATAGAGCCAGCGCTCGCGGCTGTCGCGAAACGCAAAGCTTTCATCGAACAACACGACATTGTTCCACTGCGAGCCCTGAGCCTTGTGCACCGTCAGCGCATAGCCGAAATCGAAATCGTCATAGCGCTTCTTGGTCGACCACGGAATTTCCGTGTCCGGCTCCTCGAAGGCGGCCTTCAGCAGCTTGATCTTGGCCGCGCCGCGATCCATGTCGTCATCCTCGGGCCGGATCATCAGGTTGATGCCGGGCTTCACCGTTTCCCGCGATGAACTCATCACCTGCCACAGCGAGCCGTTGAGCAGCCCCTTGGCCGGATCGTTGCGCAGGCAGACCAGCTTGTCGCCGGATTGCGGGTAATGCGCGGAAAACCCCTTCAATTCCCGCAGGCGCTGGTTATAGCGGCGGCGGGTGCGATTGGTGCCCACCAGCACCTGATCGGCCTCGAGCACCAGCGGCTGCGTCACCTCGTTGCGGGAAATGATCTTCGCCTTGCCGTAGTCGCCATAGGCGACCTCCTTGCCCTCGCGCACTTCCATGGCGATCTGGATGATCGGATTGTCACGCGCCTGGCGGTGGATTTCGGTCAGGAGGTAATCTGGCTCCTGCTCGGTGAAGAAGCCGCCGCCCGAAACCGGCGGCAACTGTCCGGGATCGCCCAGCACCAGGATCGGCGTGCCGAAGCTCATCAGGTCGCGGCCGAGCTGCTCGTCGACCATCGAGCATTCGTCGATGACGATCAGCGCCGCCTTGGCGACGGGGCTCTGCCGGTTGATGGAAAACATCGGCGACATCGACGTCTTGCCGGTCTCCTCGTCTTCCACCTCCTCCTCGCCGCGCGGGCGGTAGATCAGCGAATGAATGGTTCTGGCATTGCTGGCCCCGCGCGAGCGCAGCACCTGCGCCGCCTTGCCGGTGAAGGCGGCAAACAGAACCTCGCCATCCACATGCTCGGCGAAATAGCGCGCCAGCGTGGTCTTGCCGGTTCCGGCATAACCGAACAGGCGGAACACGGGCTGTCGCCCGTCCTTCAGCCATTGCGAAACGGCCTTCAAGGCCTCGTCTTGTTGAGGAGCGAATTGCATGGTCAAAGGTTGAGCAGGATTCGAAAGGAAATCTCAACCACAAAAAGAGCGAGCGGCATCCATTTTCTCATAATTCTTGAAAAGCCGCCCCGTTTAGGGAAAGGATTTTCCACTGCCTGTTTCATCACGCAACGATTGCAGGAAGCATATCGTAATCAAGGATATACAAAGGATATTTTCATGGCGAAGTTTACGCTCGGGCGCGAATCCGCAACCCGTGGCTTTAATTTCAATGAAGTCGACGGCGATGTTATCCCATGGGAGCGCCACTACCCGGCAACGCCGGAGGGCGTGACGTTTTACGGGGACAAGAAAAATTACACCTCCATCACCGGCACCGGCCTGACATATGTTTATGAGAATGGCCAGATCGAGGATCTGACCGCAGGCAGGATAACCGGCTTCAGGCATGTCGAGAAGGGCTCGGTGATTTTCGATGCAACCGGCCTGTCGATTTCCGCCAAGGAATTCGTCTCCGTGATCGACAGCATGCCCGCCGCATTGAAGCTGATGTTCAAGGGCAACGACACCATCACCGGCACCTCCCTTTCCGATCTCATCAGGGGCTTCGGCGGCAACGACAAGATCCTGGCGGGCGCCGGTAACGACAAGGTCTATGGCGAAGCCGGTAACGACACGCTGTACGGCGGCACCGGCAACGACCGCCTCGACGGCGGCGCGGGCAATGACAAGCTTTACGGCGAAGCGGGCAACGACACGCTGTACGGCGGCACCGGCGACGACCTGCTGGATGGGGGCGACGGAAACGACAAGCTTTACGGCGATACGGGCAACGACAAGCTCTACGGCGGCAGCGGCGATGACCGGCTCGACGGCGGCGCGGGCAACGATACGCTCTATGGCGGCACCGGAAACGACGTGCTTTACGGCGGCGCCGGCAGTGACAAGCTCTACGGCGATTCCGGCAACGACTCGCTGTACGGCGGCAACGATAACGACCGCCTCGATGGCGGCGCCGGCAACGACAAGCTCTATGGCGAAGCGGGCAACGACACGCTCTACGGCGGCACCGGCAACGACCGCCTCGATGGCGGCGCCGGCAACGACCGCCTCGATGGCGGCGCCGGTAACGACAAGCTCTATGGCGGCAGCGGCAACGATACCATCCTCGGCGGCACCGGCAACGACAAGCTCTACGGCGAAGCGGGCAATGACAAGCTCTCCGGCGGCAGCGGCGACGATTTTCTGTTCGGCGGACTGGGCAACGATATCCTGACCGGCGGTCTCGGCAAGGATACCTTCGTCTTCGACACCAAGCTCGGCAAATCGAACATCGACACCATCACCGATTTCAACGTCAAGGACGATCAGTTCCAGCTCTCGAAGGACGTCTTTGCCGGGCTCGGCAAGGCCGGAACCAAGCTGGCCGCAGACTCCTTCGTGATCGGCACCAAGGCTCTCGACGCCAATGACCGCGTCATCTACGACAAGGCTACCGGCGCGCTTTACTATGACGACGACGGCAGCGGCGCGCAAGCGGCGGTGCAGTTCGCCACCTTGAACAAGGGCCTCGCCCTGTCGGCCGACGACTTCTTCATCATCGCCTGACGCAAACGCACTCCACGAAAAAGGCCCGCCGGATCGCTCCGGCGGGCCTTTTTGTGTCATCTGCGCCTTGCGGTCACATGCCCTGCGCGCCGCGATTCATCGCGGCGATGCCGGTGCGGCAGACTTCGGCAAGGCCGAGCGGCTTCACGATGGCGAGAAACTGGTCGATCTTCGAGGACTTGCCGGTCAGTTCGAAAATGAAATGCTCGACGGTCGCGTCGATCACCTTGGCGTGGAAGGCATCGGCCAGCCGCAGCACTTCGAGGCGATGCTCGCCCTCGCCCACCACCTTGATCAGCGCCACCTCGCGCTCGATCGGCCGCTCCTGCCCGAGTTCGCGGGCGCGCACCGAGAGATCGACGACGCGATGCACCGGCACGATGCGCTCCAACTGCGCCTTGATCTGCTCCAGCACGACCGGCGTGCCGCTGGTGACGATGGTGATGCGCGACAGATGCGCCTCATGCTCGGTTTCGGAAACCGTCAGGCTTTCGATGTTGTAGCCGCGGCCGGAAAACAGGCCGATGACGCGGGCCAGCACGCCCGGCTCGTTATCGACCAGAACCGAAAGCGTGTGGCGCTCGGCCTTGGCGGTTTCCGGCGAAATGAAATAGGCGGAGCCGGTGGGTTGAAGATGTGCGTTCATGATGTGTGATCCGATGAAAGAAACGGGATAAACGAAGGACGGCGCCGCCTGAAAAGGCAGCGCCGCGCGTCTTGCGATCAAACCAGTTGCCGGCCCTTGGCGTCGATGGCGTTGGCAACCGCCTCGTCCGTGGCCTCGTCGGGAAGGAGCATTTCGTTATGCGCCTTGCCCGAGGGAATCATCGGGAAGCAGTTGGCAAGGTTGGCGACGCGGCAATCGAAGATGACCGGGCGCTTGACCTCGATCATCTCGATGATCTTCTCGTCCAGTTCCCGGGGATCGTCGCAATACATGCCGACCGCGCCATAGGCTTCCGCCAGCTTGACGAAATCGGGCATGGCTTCCGTGTAGGAATTCGACAGGCGGTTGCCGTGCAGCAACTGCTGCCACTGGCGCACCATGCCCATATACTGATTGTTCAGGATGAAGATCTTCACCGGCAGGCCAAACTGGATCGCCGTCGACATTTCCTGAATGCACATCTGGATCGAGGCGTCGCCCGCGATATCGATGACCAGCGCTTCCGGATGCGCCACCTGCACGCCGAGCGCCGCAGGCAGGCCGTAGCCCATGGTGCCGAGACCGCCCGAGGTCATCCAGTGCAGCGGCTGCTCGAAGCCGAAGAACTGCGCCGCCCACATCTGGTGCTGGCCGACTTCGGTGGTGATGTAGGTGTCACGCCCCTTGGACAGCTCATACAGCCGCTGGATGGCGTATTGCGGCATGATGACGTCCTGGCTCGGCGTATAGGCGAAGGAATTGCGGGCGCGCCAGCGCTGGATATCCTGCCACCAGTCCTGAAGCTGCGCCTTGTCCTGCTTCTTCGGCAGGGCGCGCCACAGGCGGACCATGTCTTCGAGAACGCTGGCGGAATCGCCGGTGATGCCGATATCGACGCGGACGTTCTTGTTGATCGAGGACGGATCGATATCGATATGGATCTTCTTCGAATTCGGCGAAAACGCATTCAGGCGGCCGGTGATGCGGTCGTCGAAGCGCGCGCCGATGCAGACCATGACGTCGCAATCATGCATCGCCATGTTGGCTTCGTAGGAACCGTGCATGCCGAGCATGCCGAGCCAGTTTTCGCCCGATGCCGGATAGCAGCCGAGGCCCATCAGCGTCGAGGTGATCGGGAAGCCGGTCAGCTCGACCAGCTCGCGCAGCAGCTTGGTGGCCTCCGGCCCGCCATTGACGACGCCGCCGCCGGTGTAGAAGATCGGACGCTTCGCCGCCGCCATCATCTCGACGGCCGCCTGGATCTTCTTCAGATCCCCTTGCGTCTTCGGCTGGTAGCTCTTCTGCGCGATGATATCGGACGGCGGCTCATAGGTGCCGGTCGCAAACTGCACATCCTTCGGAATATCGACAACGACCGGACCCGGACGGCCCGTCTGGGCGACGCGGAACGCCTCGTGGATGATGCGCGCCAGATCGTTGACATCCTTCACCAGCCAGTTGTGCTTGGTGCAGGGCCGGGTGATACCGACGGTATCGCATTCCTGGAAGGCGTCGGAGCCGATCAGCGTGGTGGGAACCTGGCCGGAGAGGCAGACCAGCGGAATGGAATCCATCAGCGCGTCCTGCAACGGCGTCACGGCATTGGTGGCGCCGGGGCCGGAGGTGACGAGCATGACGCCGACCTTGCCGGTGGAGCGGGCATAACCTTCAGCGGCGTGACCGGCGCCCTGCTCGTGGCGCACGAGGATATGCTGGATATCGTCCTGCTGGAAAATCTCGTCGTAGATGGGCAGCACAGCGCCGCCCGGATAGCCGAAGATATGTTCGACGCCGTTATCCTTCAGGGCTTTGAGAACGATCTCCGCGCCCGTCATCCGATTATCTGTGCCCGTCATGCTCTTTTCCGTTCGTGTCTCTGTTCTCTCGCATTTCCCGTGGAAAACCGGAAACCACTTTTCCGGGAAATGCTCTGGTTTATCGCAGAAGAAAAATGGACATAAAAAAAGGCCCCTGAGGAGCCTGTTTACCGCGCATGGGTGGCTGTCGCCGGGTGGTTACACCACCCTGCCCATGCGCGTTCCCACCACAAGAAGAATGCCAAACGTTTTCATGGGCGGGATTGATAGACACAAACCGGCGGCGCGTCAACGAAAATGCGGAAAAATACCGCAGCTTCCCCCCGAAAGAGACGGCTAAACCGCGCTTTTGACGACACAACTTGTTAATCGCCAGAGGCTAAGATACGGAAATCAAATACATATCGTTGAATCCTTGTTGATACCGCAACTCCAGCGGGAACGAAGATGCGGAGCCAGGATTGCTGAACAACGACCTGCACACGGCCGGAAAGGCGGGCGAGACGGATCGCCGCGATGCGCTGACGCCGGGAAACCGGTTTCTCGGCCGCGTCGTCGCCTGTAGCGGATCACGCGCCACGATTGCGGCCACCGCGCAGGATGGCGGCACCGATCTCACTGAACTCTGGTCCGTCGGCCGCCTGATCTCCATCGCCGTGCCGCCGAACCGCGTGGTGGCGCTGGTCTATTCCATGCAGACCGGCTCGCAGGGCTGGGTGGAGCAGCAGGACAACCAGTTCCGCATCGAGGTGGAATTGCTGGGCGAGGTGCAGGTTCACCCCGACGGGCGCGAGCAGTTCACCACCGGCATTTCCAGCTACCCCTATCTCGGCGCCATCGCCCACCGCATCCGCTCCGCCGATCTGATGCGCATCTACGATTCCGGCAAGAGCGATACCTGCGTCATCGGAAAGCTGACACAGGACGAAAGCATCGACGCCGCCATTCACATTCCCTCGATGCTCGCCAAGCATTTCGCCGTGGTCGGCTCGACGGGCGTGGGCAAATCCACCGCCGTCTCGCTGCTGCTCGACCGCGCCATCCGCTCCGATCCGCGCCTGCGGGTGCTGATTCTCGATCCGCACAACGAATTCGCCGCCGCCTTTCCCGAGCATGCCGTCGTCATCGACACGGATTGTCTCGACCTGCCCTTCTGGCTGATGCGGCTGGACGAATTCGCCGAAGTGTTGTTTCGCGGCCGCCCGCCGGTGGCCGAGGAGCTGGACATGCTGCGCGATGTCATCCCGGAAGCGAAGAAGGCCTTTCGCGGCAGCGATTCACCGCTGATGCGCCGCCAGACCGACAAGAATTCCTATACGGCCGATACGCCGGTGCCCTACCGCATGGCCGATCTCCTCGCCCTGATCGACGAGCGCATCGGCAAGTTGGAGGGCCGCACCGAAAAACCGGCGCTGCGCTCGCTGAAGGTGCGCATCCTCTCGGCGATCAACGATCCGCGCTATCATTTCATGTTCTCCAGCAACACGATCACCGACACGATCATGGAAACGGTGGCGAACATCTTCCGCATTCCCGGCGAAGGGCGGCCGATCTGCACCTTCCAGCTTGCCGGGATTCCCTCGGAAGTCGTCAATTCGGTCGCTTCGGTGCTCTGCCGCCTCGCCTTCGAAATCGCCATGTGGAGCAATGGCGCGATCCACATGCTCGTCGTCTGCGAGGAAGCGCACCGCTACATCCCCGCCGATCCCAATCTCGGTTTCTTCCCCACCCGGCAGGCGATTGCCCGCATCGCCAAGGAAGGCCGCAAATACGGGGCTTCGCTCGGCATCATCACCCAGCGCCCCGGCGAACTGGACCAGACCATCCTGTCGCAGTGCTCGACGCTGTTCGCCATGCGCCTCGCCAACGACCGCGACCAGGACATCATCCGGTCGGCCATTCCCAATTCCTCGATTTCCACCACGCATTTCCTGTCATCCATCGGCAATGGCGAAGCCATCGCCTTCGGCGAGGCAATTGCCGTGCCGATGCGCATGCGCTTCGGCCGCGTGGAGCAGAACCGCATTCCCAAGGCCCACACCGCATCCAGCCGCACGGTGGAGGAGACGCCGGAGACCGTCGACCTGCGCACGGTCGTCAACCGCATGCGCGCCACCGGACCGCTCGATGCATCCGGGCAATTCATGCTGAGCGCCGCCGAGCGCGAGGCGCTGGAAAGCGCCTCCAGCGACACCTTCATCCATGCCGCCGATGCCGCCGCCGCGCCGCCCCGCGCGCCGCAGCATGTCAGCGACGCCGAACGGCCCTACGACCCCTCCATGCTGCCGCAAGGCTCCATTCCCGCCGCGCCGCAGCCCTATCGCCCGCCCATCCAGCGCGAACCGCTTCAACGCGAGCCCTTGCAGCGCGAACGCGACATGCTGCGCAATGCCTATCCGGACCCCGCGCCCGCCACGCCGCGCCACGCGGCGGCCCCGCCGCAGCCGGATCTGGTCACCCGGCGCGAGCCCGGAAGCTCCCTGCGCGAAAGCATCCTGAGAAAACCGCTCAGCAGCCTGTACCGCAAGGATTAGCATTTCCAGCAAAGCGCTTTAGCCGCCGGTTCCATCCAGCCGCGCCCAGCTTTCATCCATCTGGTTGCGGAACCAGGTCATCTGCCGCTTGGCATATTGGCGGGTGGCGGCGGCGCCGGTGGCGCGCACCGTCTCCATGTCCATCTCGCCCTGCAGCAGGGCGGCGATCTGGGAAACGCCGATCGCCTTCATCACGGGCATATCCGGCGGGAGGCCCTGCGCCAGCAGCGCTTCCACCTCGGCGACCGCACCTCCCTCCAGCATCAGATCGAAACGGCGATCGATGCGCGCATGCAGGAGTTTGCGCTCCGGCAGCACCACATATTTTGCCGCCCGCGCCGGATCGACGATGACGGGGCCGGTCCGGTTCTGGAAATCGGTGATCGAGCGCCCCGCCGCCTCGAAAATCTCCAGCGCCCGCACGATGCGCTGGCCATCCTGCGGGGTCAGTTGCCGGGCGGCGGCCGGATCGCGCTGCGAAAGCAGCCGGTGCAAGGCTTCCGCGCCCTCCTCCGCCAGCCTCGCCCGCCAGCGCTGGCGCACGGCGTCCTCCACCGCGGGCATTTCCGAAAGACCGCCGGTCAGCGCCTTGAAATAAAGCCCGGTGCCGCCCACGAAAACCGGCAGCTTCCCTTCCTCCCGCAATCGCGGCAAAAGCGCCCGCACATCGCGCAGCCACGCGCCGGTGGAATAGGCCGCCCCCGCCGGAACATGCCCGTATAGCAGGTGCGGCACGCCCTGCATCTCCTCTTCCGAGGGGCGGGCGGTCAGCAACCGCAGCGTATCGTAAACCTGCATGCTGTCGGCATTGACGACCACGCCACCATGCTCGCGCGCCAGTTTCAACGCCAGCGCAGACTTGCCGCTGGCGGTCGGGCCGGTTATCAGGATCGCATCCTGTCGGTCGAAAAGGTTTTCCATCATGGCGTTCGTTGCCACGCTTATAGCCAATCCGTCAAACCCCATTCTGACGCCGGAGCTTGCCGAAAGGGTGGCGGCCTCCGTCGAAGCGAGCGGTCTCTACTGGCTGGCGGACGGCATCGCCTGCGACATCGTGCTCGCCGACGGCACCGGCAAGGATGCCGCCGGAATGGCGCTGCGCGAGGCGCTCGGCGAAGCCCCCGTCGATGTCGCCATCCAGAACGCCGATACCCGCCGCAAGCGCTTCCTGATCGCCGACATGGATTCGACCATGATAGGGCAGGAATGCATCGAAGAACTCGCCGCCGAAGTCGGCCTGAAGGACAAGGTGGCCGCAATCACCGCCCGCGCCATGAATGGCGAGATCGCCTTCGAACCGGCTCTTCGCGAAAGGGTGGCGCTGCTGAAGGGCCTGCCGCTCGGCGTCATCGATGAGGTCATCGCCCGCCGCATCACGCTCACCCCCGGCGGCATCGAGCTGGTCCGCACCATGAAGGCGAAAGGGCATTACACCGCCCTCGTGTCCGGCGGCTTCACCCTGTTTACCGGCCCGGTGGCCGAAAGGATCGGCTTTAACGAAAACCGCGCCAACATCCTCAACGCCGAAGGCGATGCGCTGAGCGGCACGGTCGCCGAGCCCATTCTCGGCAGGCAGGCCAAGGTCGACGCCCTCATCGATATCGCCACCCGCCTCGGCATTTCGGCGGCGGATGCGATTGCCGTCGGCGACGGCGCCAACGATCTCGGCATGCTGGAAATTGCTGGAACCGGGGTCGCGCTGCATGCAAAACCCGTCGTCGCCGAACAGGCGCAGATCCGCATCGACCATGGCGACCTGACGGCCCTGCTCTACCTGCAAGGCTACCGCCGCCACGAATTCGTGAGCGGCTGACCCTTGCCGCCGTTCCAGCCTTTCGAAACGGCGCGTCTTCGCCTGCGCAACTGGCGGGAGGAGGATCGCGACCTCTTCCACGAGATCAATGCCGACCGGAAGGTGATGGAATTCTTCCCCTTTCGACGCACGCGGACGGAATCGGATATGCTGTTCGACCGGCTGCGGGCGATGATTTCCGAAAGCGGGCTCGGCTTCTATGCCGTCGCCCTGAAGGAGACCGGCGAAGCCGTCGGCTTCTGCGGCCTGGCCAAGCCCGGCCTTCAGCCGATCCTGCCGGAAGACAGCGTCGAGATCGGCTGGCGGCTCGCCACCCGCTTCTGGGGCAACGGCTATATGACGGAGGCCGCAAAAGCGCTGCTGCGATACGGCTTCGAGGATCTGCGCCTGCCGGAGATCGTCTCCTTCGCGGTCGCGGCGAACAGCCGCTCCACCGCCGTCATGCGGCGCATCGGCCTGCGCCACGATCCGGCCCGCGATTTCGATCATCCCCGCGTGCCGGAAACCCATCCGCATCTCAAGCGGCATGTGTTTTACGCGCTGACCGCCAGCGAATGGCAAAAGTAACCCGGGCTCACTCCATCGGCAGCGCCACGAAGCGCAGGTCGCCATTGGCGCTGGCGACCATCAGGTTGATGTTGCGGCGGCCCTCGTTCTTCAACTGGCGCACCTTGTCCGCCACCGAGCCCGGCGATTCCATGAACACCTGCGCCGCCTCGACGATCACCTCGCCCTTCTTCAATCCCTTTTCGGCGGCAGCCGACCCCTCCGCCACCTCGGCGATCAGGATCCCTTCCACCGAATCGGCAATGCCGAAGGTGCGGCGCGCTTCGGCGGTGATCACCGTCAGCGACATGCCGAGCACGTCCACCGGGCTCTGATCCTGCGCATCCGGCAGCGCCTGCTCCTCGCCATCCGTGCCGGGTTCGGCGTCCTCGCCCGGCTCTTCCGGCGAAATCACGTCGGGATCGCCCCCTTCCGTTTCCGCCTTGGCCTTGTCGTCGGGATTGTCTTCCAGACGCCCCAGCGTCACCTGCAAGGTCTCTTCCTTGCCGTCGCGCATCACCACGACATCCAGCGCCTTGCCGACCGCGCTTTCGGCCACGACGCGCAGGAGGTCGCGCATTTCGCCGACATCCTTGCCGTCGAATTTCACGATCACGTCTCCGGTGCGGATCGGCCCCTTCTCGACCGGGCCGCCCTTGACCACGCCCGACACCAGCGCGCCCCGCGCCCGGTCCAGCCCGAGGCTCGGCGCCAGATCGTCCGTCACCGGCTGAATGCGCACGCCGAGCCAGCCGCGCCGGGTCTCGCCGAATTCGATGAGCTGCCTGACGATGTTTTCCGCCAGTTCCGTCGGCGTCGCGAAGCCGATGCCGATGGAGCCGCCCGAAGGCGAAATGATCGCGGTGTTGATGCCGATCACCTCGCCATGCATGTTGAACAGCGGCCCGCCGGAATTGCCCTTGTTGATCGCCGCATCCGTCTGGATGAAATTGTCGTAGGGACCGGCATTGATGTTGCGGCCCCGCGCCGAAATGATGCCGACCGTCACAGAGCCGCCAAGGCCGAACGGGTTGCCGATCGCCATCACCCAGTCGCCGATGCGCATGACCCGCGAATCGCCGAACTTCACGAATTTGAGCGGCTGCTTCGGCTCCACCTTCAGCACCGCCAGATCGGTCTTGCTGTCGGTGCCAACCAGCTTCGCCTTCAGCTTCGAACCGCTCGGAAACACCACCTCGATATCGTCGGCGCCTTCGATGACGTGGTTGTTAGTGACGATGAAGCCGTTGGGATCGATGACGAAGCCGGAGCCCAGCGAATTGACCCGGTGGGCGCTGCTGCCGTCATTCTCGTTTTTGAAGAAATCGTCGAAGAATTCCTGAAAGGGCGATCCCTGCGGAATGCGCGGCGCGGGGCCCTGCTCGCCCTTGCCCTTCACATTCTGCGAGGTGGAGATATTGACCACCGAACCCAGCAACTGATCGGCCAGATCCGCCACCGAAGCCGGTCCCGCCTGTCCCTGAGCCGGGGCCTGCGGCAAAGTCTGCGCCGACAGCCCGGCCGGTGACAGCGTTCCCGCAAGCAGCGCGATGGCGACGGCCATCGTCAGGGAACGTTTAAAAGGCATCGATGCGGTCAGCGCCATGCGGCTTCCTCGAATTCGTTTGTCGGCGGCATTGCGCCCGTGACGGCGCGCGCCACCATAATGCGGAATGAACACCGGTGAAATGGCGTTTTCACGGCGCCAGGCGATATCGGCGCCCCACATGAAAAAGGAGCCGGAAAATCCCGGCTCCCTCTATTCGTTACCGCGATTCCGCTCAGTTGGCGGGCTGCGCCGCCGCTGGAGCGGCCGGGCTTGCCGCTGGCTGAGAAGCGGGTGCGCCCCCTTCGGAGCCATCGAAGAAGCGGAAGAATTCCGACTTCGGCGACAGGACCATCGTCGTGCCGTCGCCCCCCAGCGAAGCGGCGTAAGCGCGCATCGAGCGGTAGAAATCGAAGAAGCCGGGATCACGCGAGAAGGCTTCGCCGAAGATGCGGTTACGCTCTCCGTCACCCTGACCGCGCAGGATTTCCGAATCGCGCTGCGCCTCGGCCACAAGCTCGACGACCTGACGGTCGGCGATGGCGCGGCGGCGCTGGCCTTCTTCGTTACCGCGGGCGCGGATGAGTTCGGCTTCGGCCAGACGCTCGGCCTTCATACGCTCATAGGTCTGTTGCGAGACTTCCTGCGTCAGATCGGTGCGGCGGATGCGGACATCCTCGATGCGCAGGCCGAGCGACTCGGCATCCGGGCGCAGGTCGTTGCCGACTTCCGCCATCATCGAGGCGCGGGCGTCGGACAGCGCCGCCTCGAAGCCGCGCAGACCGTAAACCCGGCGCAGCGAGGCGTCGAGACGGGTGCGCAGGCGCGATTCGGCCGCTTCGCGATCGCCGGAAACGGTTTCGCGGAACCGGCGGGCATCGGTGATCTTGTAGACGACGAACGCGTCGACCTCATAGAACTTGCCGCCCGAAACCTGCACGCGGATATTGTCGAGATCGAAGCGCAGGGCCTGATCCGACATGTACTGCACGCGGTCGGCATCCATGAAGGCGAAGGGCAGCTTGAAGTAAAGGCCCGGTTCCGACTTCACATCCTTGATCTGGCCGAAGCGCAAAACGATTGCCTGCTCGCGCTCGTTGACCACGAATACGGAAGAGTAGAAGACGAAGAGAAGGGCGAAAAATCCGACGACGATGGCGGGAATACGGTTCGACATCACTGTGCTCCCGACTGCGTGCGGCCGAGTTCGTTGAGCGGCAGATAGGGTACGACACCCTGCTGCTCATCGATGATGACCTTCTTCGAGTTCTTCAGGACATTCTCCATGGTTTCGAGGAAGATGCGCTTGCGCGTCACATCCGGGGCCTTGGAATACTGGTCGTAGATGGAAATGAAGCGCTGCGCCTCACCTTCGGCTTCCTTGACGACGCGGTCCTTGTAGGCGGCCGCCTCTTCGCGATTCTGCGCCGCCTGACCACGCGCCTGACCGAGCTTCTGGTTGGCGTACTGGTTGGCTTCCTCGACGAAGCGGTCCTCGTCCTGCTCGGCGCGCTGCACTTCGTCGAAGGCGTCGGCCACCTCGCGCGGCGGGGCCGCATCCTCGATGGCGACGGCGTTCACGGAAATGCCCGAGCCGTAATGGTCCATCGTGGTCTGGATGGTGTTCTTCACGTCGGCGGCGATCTGCTGGCGGTTATCGCGGAAGATGTCCTGCGCCGGGCGGCGTCCGACGACCTCGCGCATGGCGCTTTCGGCCACCTGCTGCAAGGTTTCCGTCGGGCTTTCCAGATTGAACAGATAGGCGCGCGGATCGCTGACGGTGAACAGCACCGAGAACTGCACGTTGACGATGTTCTGGTCGCCCGACAGCATCAGGCCCGCCGTCGAGGACGAGGACGCCTTCGAGCCGATATTCTGCTGCTGTTCCGTCACCTTGACGATTTCGACGGTTTCCAGCGGCCACAGATGGAAATGCAGGCCCGGCATGGAAATCTCGTCCTTCGGCTTGCCGAAGCGCAGCTCGACGCCGCGCTCGTCCGGCTGGACGGTGTAGACGGCCTGAATCAGCCAGAACACGGCGAGAATGATCGCGATGATCGCCATCATGCCGCCGTTGAAGCCGCCGGGAACCACGTTCCTGAGCTGGTCCTGGCCGCGCCGGATGATGTCTTCCAGATCGGGCGGGCCGCCATTGCCGCCGCCCCCGCCACGCGGGCGGTTCGGTCCCTGCCCCCAGGGCCCCTGATTATTGCCGCCGCCGCCACCCCATGGGCCGCCGCCGCCATTCTGATTGCTCCAGGGCATCAAAACCTCTTTTCAAAGCTTGCCGCAGACGAGCGCATCGGCTGTGCGGCCAATGCGGATATGACACCCCTTATAGGTATGCCCGCCCCCGCTTTCAACGCGGCCTTGAGAACTTCGCGGCAATTAACGGAAAATAGCCGCTTTTCAGACGGTGTGGCGGCGATAGGTCGCAAAGCGCGTGGCGAAATTATCCCGCTCGCCCATCGGTACCGCCTCCTCCGCCACCGTCTCCCACACGGCCGGATCGATTTCGGGAAAGCGGGTGTCGCCGTCCACGTCGGCTTCGACATGGGTGACGTAGAGAATATCGGTCTGGCCGATGGTCTGGGCATAGAGATTGCCGCCGCCGATGATGCAGACCTCCTCCGCGCCATCCCGCGCGGCAAGCGCCTGCCCCAGCGCGAGCGCCTCATCCGGCGCGTGAACCACGTCGATTCCCGTTACGTCAGGCAATTGACTCCGCGTCACCACGATATTCGGCCGCCCCGGCAGGGGGCGCCCGATGGAATCGAAGGTCTTGCGGCCCATGATGACCGGCTTGCCGATGGTCAATGCCTTGAAGCGCTTGAGATCGGTGGACAATTTCCACGGCAGGCCGCCATCGCGGCCGATCACGCCGTTCTTCGCCAGCGCCACCACGATGCTGACCGGTATCTTCGCCACGCCCGTCATACCGCCACCGGCGCCCTGATCGCTGAATCGGCCTGATAATTTTCCAGCGTAAAGTCCTCATAGGCAAAGGAAAAGATATCCCTTACGTCAGGATTGATCCGCATGCGCGGCAGCGCGTGGGGGGTGCGCGAAAGCTGAAGCTTCGCCTGCTCGAAATGGTTTTTGTAGATATGCGCGTCGCCAAAGCTGTGAATGAAATCGCCCGGCTTCAACCCCGTCACCTGCGCCACCATCATCGTCAGCAGCGCATAGGAGGCGATGTTGAAGGGCACACCGAGGAAGATATCGGCGGAGCGCTGGTAAAGCTGGCAGGAGAGTTTTCCATCCGCCACATAGAACTGGAACAGGCAGTGGCAGGGCGGCAGCGCCATCTCGTCCACCTCCGCCGGGTTCCAGGCGGACACGATGTGGCGCCGCGAATTCGGACTGGTCCTGATCGCCTCGACCACATTGGCGATCTGGTCGATTCGCCGCCCGTCCGGCGCGGGCCAGGAGCGCCACTGCGCGCCATAGACAGGGCCTAGATCGCCGTTCTCATCGGCCCATTCGTCCCAGATGGAAACGCCATGCTGCTTGAGATAGGCGATATTGGTGTCGCCCTTCAGGAACCACAGCAGCTCATGGATGATCGAGCGCAGATGCAGCTTCTTGGTCGTCAGGACCGGAAAGCCCTCGGCCAGATCGAAGCGCATCTGGTAGCCGAACACGGAGCGGGTGCCGGTGCCGGTGCGGTCGCCGCGATCGCTGCCATGCTCCATCACATGCCGGAGAAAATCGAGATATTGCTTCATGAAGCCGCCGCCATCCTATCCAATGCGGCGGGGAGTTTAGCCCTCCCCGCCCGGCAAGGAAACAGCCGGTCTCAGCTTTCCCCGCCTTTCGGCGGATAGGCGCCCTCAGAGCGAGGCGAGCTTGTTCAGCTCCTTGGCGACGAGGTAATAGAAGGTGACGCGGGATTTCGACCGGTCGGCGGCCATCGCCTTGGCGGTCGCGGCAATCGCCTTGTCGGCGTCATCGCCGCCGATGCCGAGTTTCTTCTCGCACCATTTTTCCTTCACGCGCGCCAGCTCCGTCGGATCGGAGGCGGAAACCAGCGAGGAATCGCGGTTGCGCAGCGCAATGCCGAGATGGCGGACGATCTTCTGCACCACGGCCTCGTCGGCTTCGGCATCGTATTTCTTCACGTCTGCGAGATAGTCGGTCGTCATGTCCTGTCCTTCCTGCGTCTGAAGCCCTTGTGATGCAGGTCGCCCGATGGGGACTCTACGGCGCGAGAATGGGTTATGGATTTTGCGCCGTCAAGCGGCGGAAAAAGCGGGCGCGCCCTCTTTCAAACCGGTGCGGAACCGCCTATATACGCAAGTGCCGGTCTTCGGAACGGCTATGGCGATAAACGGTCGGTGTAATAAACCTATTGGACCCGGGGGCGGTACCCGGCGCCTCCACCAGCAACCGGCGGCCCTTTTCGGAAGGCCGGCTGCTGATGGGGGCGAAACAGGATCGACAAGGGTGTAAAGATCGAACTTTTGCTCGGCATGATACCGCCGT
>JBDHTA010000092.1:0-16319 GCA_039808465.1 Rhizobiaceae bacterium
CCGCTGAAGAGGCCGGTCATGATATCCGCACCGTCGGCCGCAGCGGCAATTTCCTGACGCTGAAGCGCGTCGAGCATTTCCGCCACAAGCAGATGGCCGAAGTGCATCACGACGGCGAGATCTATGAAGTGCATATCCCGCTGGCGGGCGATTTCCAGATCGCCAATGCGCTGGTGGCTGCTGGTCTCGCCATTTCGACGGGTGTTGCGCCCGCCGTGGCGATGGCGGCGCTCGGCAAATTGCAGGGCGCGTCGGGCCGTCTGGAACTGGTGGGGCATACGAAGGACGGCGCGCTCGCCTATGTTGATTACGCCCACAAGCCGGATGCGCTGGAAAACGTGCTGACCTCGGTGCGGCCCTTCACCACCGGGCGGGTGATCGTCGTCTTCGGCTGCGGCGGCGACCGCGACAGGGGCAAGCGCCCGATCATGGGCGAAATCGCCTGCCGCCTTGCCGATGTGGTGATCGTCACCGACGACAATCCGCGCTCGGAAGTGCCGGAAGTCATCCGTTCGGAAATCATGGCGGCGGCGAAGGGGGCCACGGAAATCGGCGACCGGGCGGCGGCGATCCGCCATGCGGTCGGCCTGCTTGCCAGCGGCGACACGCTGATCGTGGCGGGCAAGGGCCATGAGGAAGGGCAGACGGTCGGCGCCGTCACCCTGCCGTTCTCCGATCATGAGGAACTGCGCAAGGCGCTGGGGGAGGTGACCAAGTGAGCTGGCTGTGGACCACCGACGAGATGATGACCGCCATGGGCGGGCGCCCGATCGGCGCCCAGCCGGAAGGCATCACCGGCATTTCCATCGATAGCCGCAGCATCACCAAGGGCGAAGCCTTCTTCGCCATCAAGGGCGACCGGGTGGACGGCCACGACTACGCCACCTTCGCCATGGCCAACGGCGCATCGCTGCTGGTGGTGAACGAGGGCAAGCTCGCCGGTCTCGGCCGCCTGACCGTGCCGATGATCGTGGTCGACGACGTGCTGGCGGCGCTCACGCGTCTGGCGGCGGCGGCGCGTGCCCGGGCGAATGCCCGCATCATCGCCGTCACCGGCTCGGTCGGCAAGACGACGACCAAGGAAATGCTCCGGCATGTGCTGGAACCCTCGGGCAAGGTGCATGCCGCCGTCGCCTCCTTCAACAATCACTGGGGCGTGCCGCTGACGCTGGCGCGCATGCCCGCCGATACCGAGTTCGGCATTTTCGAAGTCGGCATGAACCATCCCGGCGAAATCCGTCCGCTCACGAAGATGGTGCGTCCGCATGTGGCCATCGTCACCACCATTGCGGCCGCCCATCTCGGCAATTTCTCCGGGCTGGAGGACATCGCCGCCGCCAAGGCGGAGATTTTCGAGGGTGTCGAGCCGGAAGGGCACGCCGTCCTCAACCGCGATAACGAGCAGTTCGAGTTTCTGGAAGCGGCGGCCTTTGCGGCGGGTGTCGCGCATGTGCATTCCTTCGGCCATCACGCCAAGGCGGATTTCCGGCTGGCGGATTTCGACGGCACGGCGGAAGGCTCCACCGTGCAGGCAAGCTTCGATGGCGTGCCGATGGAAATCGTCATCGGCGCGCCGGGCCGTCACATCGCCGAAAACGCCATGGCGGCGCTGGGCGCCGCGATGCTGGCCGGCGCCGATATGACCGAGGCCGTCGCCTCGCTTCTCGACCTGAAGCCGGTGAAGGGGCGCGGCCAGCGCCACCGCCTCGCCATCGGCCATGACAGTTTCTTCACGCTGATCGACGAGAGCTACAACGCCAACCCCGCCTCCATGCGCGCCGCCATCGGCCTGTTGTCGTCGGCACAGCCGGAAGGCGAGGGGCGGCGCATCGCCATTCTCGGCGACATGCTGGAAATGGGCGAGTTCGCCGCCGGGGTGCATGCCGATCTCGCTTCGCCGCTGCTCGCCAGCGGCATCGAGCATGTCTGGCTGGCGGGGCCGGAGATGGCGCATCTGCGCGACGCCCTGCCGTCGAACGTGACCGTGGAATACCGCCCCACCACGGAAGAACTGGTGGAATTTGCAAAACGCGCGGTGGCGCCCGGCGATGTGCTGATGGTCAAATCCTCGCTCGGCACCGGATTTGGAAAGATCGTCGCCGCGCTGCTTGACAAGTATCCGGCATTCTCCGACACGCAGCGCCAATCCTGATCAGGGCGTTGGAAAGGTCTCGTTCATGCTAATCTGGCTTGTGGAACTGGCGAACCACATACAAATCTTCAATCTTTTCAGATATATCACCTTCCGCACCGGAGCCGCGCTCTTTACCTCCGCCGCCATCGTCTTCCTGTTCGGGCCGCGAATCATCGCTTCGCTGCGCATCCGGCAGGGCAAGGGTCAGCCGATCCGCGCCGACGGGCCGCAGACCCATTTCAAGAAGGCGGGCACGCCGACCATGGGCGGGCTGATGATTCTGGCCGGTATCGTCGGCGCCTCGCTGCTGTGGGGCGACCTGTCGAACGTCTATGTGGTCTCGACGCTGCTGGTGACGCTCGGCTTCGGGGCCATCGGCTTTTATGACGATTACCTGAAAGTCACCAAGCAGAGCGACAAGGGCTTTTCCGGCAAGGCGCGCCTCGGCATCGAATTCCTGATCGCGGCTATTGCCGTCTATGCGATGATGCGCACGTCGATGTCGAGCAGCGCCCATGGCGCGGGCTTCGCGACCTCCGTTGCCTTCCCCTTCTTCAAGGATCTGTTCATCGATCTCGGCCTGTTCTTCGTGATCTTCGGCGGCTTCGTCATCGTCGGCGCGGGCAATGCGGTGAACCTGACGGACGGTCTCGACGGGCTTGCCATCGTGCCGGTCATGATCGCCTCGGCCTCCTTCGGCGTCATCGCCTATCTCGCGGGCAATGCCGTCTTCGCCGGTTATCTCCAGATCAATTTCGTTCCCGGCACCGGCGAGCTTGCCGTCATTCTCGGCGCGGTGATCGGGGCGGGGCTCGGCTTCCTGTGGTTCAACGCGCCGCCCGCCGCCATCTTCATGGGCGATACCGGCTCGCTGGCGCTGGGCGGGCTGATCGGCTCGGTTGCCGTCGCCACCAAGCATGAGATCGTCATGGTCATCATCGGCGGGTTGTTCGTGATGGAAACCCTGTCGGTCATCATTCAGGTCGGCTTCTTCAAGATGACCGGCCGCCGCGTCTTTCTGATGGCGCCGATCCATCACCATTTCGAAAAGAAGGGCTGGACGGAAAGCCAGGTGGTGATCCGCTTCTGGATCATCGCCGTGGTGCTTGCCATGGTCGGCCTTTCGACCCTCAAGCTGCGGTAAGCGACCATGATTGCGGTTTCGACCTTCAAAGGCAAGGCGGTGGCGCTGTTCGGGCTGGGCGGCTCGGGGCTGGCGACGGCCCGCGCGCTGGTGGCAGGCGGGGCTGCCGTCACCGCATGGGACGACAATCCCGACAGCGTGGCGAAGGCCGCAGCCGAAGGCATTGCGACCGCCGACCTGCATGAGATCGACTGGCGCGGGTTTTCGGCCTTCGTGCTGTCGCCGGGCGTGCCGCTGACGCATCCGAAACCGCACTGGACCGTCGATCTGGCGCGGGCGGCGGGTGTCGAGGTGATCGGCGATGTCGAACTCTTCGTGCGCGAGCGCCGGGCGCATGCGCCCGATTGCCCCTTCATTGCCATCACCGGCACCAACGGCAAATCCACCACCACGGCGCTGATCGCCCATATCCTGCGTTCCAGCGGCCGCGATACCCAGCTCGGCGGCAATATCGGCACCGCGATCCTGACGCTCGACCCGCCGCGGGACGGGCGCTTCTTCGTGGTCGAATGCTCATCCTACCAGATCGACCTTGCGCCGACGCTGAACCCGTCGGCCGGGATCCTGCTCAACCTGACGCCCGATCACCTCGACCGGCACGGCACGATGCAGCATTATGCCGAGGTCAAGGAGCGGCTGGTGGCGGCGAGCGGCACCGCCGTCATCGGCGTCGACGACAGTTATTGCGCGATGATCGCCGACCGCGTCGAGCGGACAGGCACGAAGGTCGTGCGGATTTCGCAGCGTCAGCCGCTGGCCGACGGTCTGTATGCGGAAGGCAGCCGCATCGTCCATGCCGAAACGGCAGCCACCGCCGTCATTGCCGATCTCGATGGCATCCAGACATTGCGCGGCAGCCACAACGCCCAGAATGCGGCCGCCGCGATTGCCGCTTGCCTTGCGGTCGGCGTTTCGGAAGAGGATATCCGCAAGGGGCTCGCCTCCTTTCCCGGCCTCAAGCACCGCATGCAGCCGGTCGGGCGGCGCGGCAATGTGGTGTTCGTCAACGATTCCAAGGCGACCAACGCGGAAGCGGCCGCGCCCGCGCTGTCGAGCTACGAGCGCATCTACTGGATTGCGGGCGGTCTGCCCAAGGCGGGCGGGATTGCGGCGCTGACGGGCTTTTTCCCGCGCATCGTCAAGGCTTACCTGATCGGCGAGGCGGCGGCGGAATTTGCCGCGACGCTGGGGCAGGCGGTGCCTTACGAGATCTCCGGCACGCTGGAGCAGGCCGTCGCCCATGCGGCGGCCGATGCGGCTCAGGATAACGAAGGCGCTTCAGCCGTCATGTTATCCCCGGCTTGCGCAAGCTTCGACCAGTACAAGAATTTCGAGATCAGGGGTGATGCCTTCGTGTCCCATGTGCGGGCACTGGATGGTGTCACCATGCTGATCGACACCGAAGCCGGAGACAAATGACATGGTAAGTCGCGCCGAGCGTGGACCTGTTGCGGACTGGTTCTGGACCATCGACCGGATTTTTCTGGCGACGTTCATCCTGCTGATCGGGATCGGCTTCATGCTGTCCTTCGCGGCCTCGCCGCCGGTGGCGGAGCGCATCGGCCTCGACAGCTTCCACTTCGTCAAGCGCCATGCCGCCTTCCTGCTGCCCGCCATCGCCGTGATGGTGGGCCTGTCCTTCCTGTCGCCGCGTCAGGTGCGGCGTGCGGCGATGATCCTGCTCGTGGTGTCGATGGGGCTGATGCTGGTGGCGCTGTTCTTCGGCGTCGAGGTCAAGGGCTCGCGGCGCTGGGTAACGCTGGCGGGTATTTCCATCCAGCCGTCCGAATTCATGAAACCGGCCTTCGTCGTCGTCTGCGCCTGGCTGTTTGCCGAGCATGCGCGCCAGCCGGAAATTCCGGGCAATCTCTTCGCCATCATCCTGTTCGGCATCGTCGTGGCGCTGCTGGTCGCCCAGCCCGACCTTGGCCAGACGATCCTGACCAGCGCCGTCTGGGGCGGCATGTTCTTCATGGCGGGCATGCCCTGGCTGTGGATCATCGTGCTCGGCGGGCTGGGGGCAGGCGGCCTTCTTGCCGCTTACACGGTTCTGCCGCACGTCGCGGGCCGTATCGACCGCTTCCTGACCGGCGAGGGCGACACGTTCCAGGTGGACACCGCCCGCGAGGCGATCATTCGCGGCGACTGGTTCGGGCAGGGGCCGGGCGAGGGCATCGTCAAGCGCATCATTCCCGATAGCCATACCGACTTCATCTTCTCGGTGGCGGCGGAGGAATTCGGCATCCTGTTCTGCATGCTGCTGGTGATGATCTTCTCCTTCGTCGTGCTGCGCGGCTTGAGCCACGCCTTCAAGGAGCGGGACGATTTCAACCGCTTCGCCGTCGCGGGCCTCGTCTTGCAGATCGGCATGCAGTCGATGATCAATATCGGCGTCAATCTGGAACTGCTTCCGGCAAAAGGCATGACTCTACCGCTAATTTCCTATGGCGGATCGTCGATGATCGCCATATGCGTAACGGCTGGTTTCATTCTTGCGCTGACTCGCCACCGTCCCGAGCGGCGCGCGCAGGAGCGGAGCCTGTTCCGCATGCAGCAGGGCGTTCCCGCCGAATAGCGGATGCGAAATTGAAATCCTGCATCGCCGCGCGTCCGCCATGGCGCGCGGCGATGCATACGGAGATACCTGATGACAAAAGGCATCGTACTTCTCGCCGCGGGCGGCACGGGCGGGCATCTGTTTCCCGCCGAAGCGCTGGCGCATGAATTGAAGGCGCGGGGATATGCGGTGCATCTCGTCACCGACAGCCGCGCCGAGCGGTTCGCGGGCAAATTTCCGGCGGACGAGATTCACGTCGTTGCCTCCGCCACCATCGGCTCGAAGAACCCGCTCTCGGTCGCCCGTTCGCTGTGGACGCTGTGGAAGGGCCTGCGCGCCGCCCGCCGCCTGATCTCGAAGCTGAAACCGCGTGTCGTCGTCGGCTTCGGCGGTTATCCGACGCTGCCGCCGCTGATGGCCGCGACCGGGCTCGGCGTGCCTTCCATGCTGCATGAGCAGAATGCCGTGATGGGCCGCGCCAACAAGGCGCTGGCGAACCGGGTGCAGGCGATCGCGGGCGGCTTCCTGCCGGAAGGCGAAGGCCCCCATGCGGCCAAGATCGTCACGACCGGCAACCCGGTGCGGCCCGCCGTGCTGGCGGCGGCTGAGACGCCTTACCGGCCTTCGGGTCCGGGCGAGCCGTTCCGGCTCGTCGTGTTCGGCGGCAGTCAGGGCGCGCAATATTTCTCCACCGCCATTCCCGATGCCGTCGGCCATCTGGATGCGGCGCACCGGCAGCGGCTGGCGCTGACCCAGCAGGCGCGGCCCGAAGACCGGGACAAGGTGGCGGAAAGCTATGCGGCGCTTGGCGCGCAGGTGGAGATTTCGCCCTTCTTCACCGATATGGCCGAACGCATCGCCAATGCGCATCTGCTGATCTGCCGCTCCGGCGCCTCGACGGTGTCGGAAATTTCGGTGATCGGCAGGCCGAGCGTGCTGGTGCCCTACCCTCACGCGCTGGATCACGATCAGGCGGCGAATGCCGCTTCGCTGGCGGAGAATGGCGGGGCCGAGGTGATCGCGCAATCCGCGCTTTCGCCCGAGCGGCTGGCCGCGATCCTGACCGGGGCGATGGATGAGCCGGAACGGCTTGCCCAGATGGCGGCGGCGGCGCGCAAGGCGGGCAAGCCGCATGCCACGCAGGTTCTCGCCGACCTCACCGAAGCCGTCGCCAACAAACAATCGATTGCACAATTCAAGGGAGCGCGCGCATGAAAATGCCGAAGGCCATCGGCCTAGTCCACTTCATCGGTATCGGCGGCATCGGCATGAGCGGCATCGCCGAGGTGCTGCACAATCTCGGCCATCGCGTGCAGGGCTCCGACCAGTCGGACAGCGCCAATGTGCAGCGCCTGCGCGCCAAGGGCATCGATGTCTTCGTCGGTCATAAAGCGGAAAATCTCGGCGATGCCGAGGTGGTGGTGGTCTCCACCGCGATTAAAAAGAACAACCCGGAACTCGCCGCGGCGCGTGAAAAGCTGCTGCCGGTGGTGCGCCGCGCCGAAATGCTGGCGGAGCTGATGCGCTTCCGCAATGCCATCGCCATCGGCGGCACCCATGGCAAGACGACGACGACCTCCATGGTCGGCACGCTGCTGGAGGCGGGCGGGCTCGATCCGACCGTCATCAATGGCGGCATCATCAACGCCTACGGCACCAATGCCCGCATGGGCGAGGGCGAGTGGATGGTGGTGGAAGCCGACGAATCGGACGGCACCTTCCTGAAGCTGCCCGCCGATGTTGCCGTCGTTACCAATATCGACCCGGAGCATCTGGATCACTACGGCAATTTCGACGCCGTGCGCGCCGCCTTCCGGCAGTTCGTGGAAAATGTGCCCTTCTACGGTTTCGGCGTCATGTGCGTCGATCATCCGGAGGTGCAGCGGCTGGTCTCGCAGATCGAGGATCGCAAGGTCATCACCTATGGCGAAAACCCGCAGGCCGATGCCCGCTTCATGAATGTGCGCATGCAGGGCACGAAATCGACCTTCGATGTGGAAATCCGCCGCCGCCGCACGGGGCAGGTGTTCGTGATGAAGGATCTGGTGCTGCCGATGCCCGGCCGCCACAACGTTTCCAACGCCACGGCGGCGGTTGCCGTCGCCAACCGGCTCGGCATTTCCACCGAGGATATCCGCAAGGGGCTGGCGTCCTTCGGCGGCGTCAAGCGCCGCTTCACGCTGACGGGCGAATGGAACGGTGTGCAGGTGTTCGACGATTACGGACACCATCCGGTCGAGATCAAGGCCGTGCTGAAGGCGGCGCGCGAGGCGACGGCCGGGCGCATCATCGCCGTGCACCAGCCGCACCGTTATTCCCGCCTGTCGAGCCTGATGGTGGAATTCGCCGCCTGTTTCAACGATGCCGACACGATCCTGATTGCGCCGGTCTATGCGGCGGGCGAAGATCCGGTCGAAGGGGCCGATTCGCAGACGCTGGTTTCCAGCATCAAGGCGGCGGGGCATCGCGATGCGCGGTTCCTCGAAACGCCGCAGGATCTGGCGCCGCTGGTCGCGGGCATTGCGCAGCCCGGCGATTTCGTGGTTTTGTTGGGCGCGGGTAATATCACGCATTGGGCGGCGGCGCTGCCCGGTGAACTGGAAGGCATGGCAGGAAAGTCCGGATGAAACAGGTGAATGGGGCAAAACTTTTGGGCCGGCTGGGTGAAGGCGTCAGCCAGATTCGCGGACGGCTGACGCCGGACGCGCCGATGGATCGCGTCACCTGGTTCCAGGCGGGCGGGCTGGCGGAACTGATGTTCCAGCCGCATGACGTCGACGACCTCATCGCCTTCCTGCGGATTCTGCCGGAGGACGTGCCGCTGACGGTCGTGGGCGTCGGCTCGAACCTGCTGGTGCGCGATGGCGGCATTCCGGGCGTTGTGCTGCGCCTGTCGGCCAAGGGTTTCGGGCAGGTGGAGCTTGCCGGGGAAAACCGAATCCGCGCCGGGGCGATCTGCCCGGACAAGAACGTGGCGGCGATGGCGGCCGATAACGGCATCGGCGGCCTGCATTTCTATTACGGCATTCCCGGCAGCGTCGGCGGCGCGCTGCGCATGAATGCGGGCGCCAATGGCGTCGAGACGGCGATGCGCGTGGTCGAGGTGCATGCGGTGGACCGCAAGGGCAACCGGCATGTGCTCTCCAACACGGATATGGGCTACAGCTACCGGCACTCCTCCGCTGCGGATGAGCTGATCTTCACCCATGCGGTGTTCGAGGGCTATCCGGAAGACCGGGCGGTGATTCGCGCCGAGATGGATGCGGTGCGCAATCATCGCGAGACGGTGCAGCCGATTCGCGAAAAGACCGGCGGCTCCACCTTCAAGAACCCGGACGGGCATTCCGCCTGGAAGCTGATCGACGAGGCGGGGTGCCGCGGGCTGATGATCGGCGGCGCGCAGATGTCTTCGCTGCATTGCAATTTCATGATTAATATCGGCCATGCCAGCGGCTACGATCTCGAATATCTCGGTGAAACCGTGCGGGCGCGGGTGTTCGAAACCTCTGGCATCAAGCTGCATTGGGAAATCCGGCGTCTCGGCATCTTCATGCCGGGCCGCGAGGTCGCGCCGTTTCAGGGCGTGACCACGGAATAAGCCTATCCGAACGGCTTGTGATGGGCGGCGAGGAATGTCACGCCGCCCTTGCCGTCTTCGGCGGCGCCGAGCGCGATATCCATACCGGTGGCGGTGACGCGCGCCAGCGCGAAGCCGCCCATATAGGCCGCCGTCGCCTTGACGATATCGAAGCCCGCCGCCCGGTAGATCATTGCCGTTTCATGCTCATGACCGTGGAAGATCGCGGCGATATTGTAGCCCTTGAGGATATCGAGGAAGGCGGCGCGGTCGTCATCCGACCACCAGTGCGGCGCGCCGCTGCCTTCGGGATCGAAGGTTTTTCTTTCGGGATCCCAGCGTTCCAGTGAAAAGTGATCCCAGCCGTAATGCTGGAACAGCACGACCGGGCGGCCATCGGCGGCATAGGCGGCGAGATCGCGCTTCAGCCAGTCGAGGCCGCTTGCCGCGCCCTTGTTGCGGTCTCCGGCGAATCGCTGCGCCTGAATGAGATGCAGGCCGTCCCAGTTCCATGAATAGGAATCGGAAAACTCGTCGTAATTGCCGACGGGCACGGAGGGTTTGAAGAAGGCGCTCGGCTTGTGGTTGATGCGGACGTAATCGCGCAGCTCGTCGCGATACCAGTCGGTATTCGGCGGGCGTCCATCCTGATCGAGATCGTGATTGCCGAGGCCGACATAGACGGGGAAGTGGACGCGGTCCGGGCCATGGCCCTGCTGGTAGCGGTGGGAGAATTGCAGCAATTGCGTGCCTTCGCCGGGCTCCGCCGTCTGGCCGCCGCCATCGTCGGTGATATCGCCGCAGACCACGACGCCGCGCGGGCGGGCGATTCGCTTGCCGGCGCTGGCAAGGCCGCTGGGCTTGCCGCCGATGCTTTCGGGCCAGCGATGTTCGGCGATATGGTTGAGGGCGGCGATGTTGCGCAGCAGGTTCGCGTCCGTCTTGCCTTCCGCCGCGCAATTCGGGCTGAGGCCGTCGCCCATGCGGCAGGCATGGACATCGTTGATGACGAGGAAGGTGACGTCGGTTTCCGGAATGGCGGCCTGCGCCGCGCCGGAAGGGAAAAGGCCTGCCGCCATGCCGGTTTGCAGGAAAAGACGTCTGGTCAGCATGTCCGCTCCACATATGCATCTGACCGGCATCATAGGAGAAAGCCGGCGAACGAAAAAGGCCGCGGACATGCCGCGGCCTTTTCTTTGACATGCGCCGTTGTGGTTCAGACTTCGTGCTTGCCGGAGGCGAAAATGCAGATCAGCGTGATCAGCGCCGCCAGCCCAAGGTAATAGCCGACATAGGCCATGCCGTAATTGGCTTGCAGCCAGGTGGCGATATAGGGCGCCAGCGACGCGCCGAAGATGCCTGCAAGGTTAAAGGTGATCGACGAGCCGGTATAGCGCACGGCCGTCGGGAAGGGGGCGGCGAGCGCCGTGCCGATCAGGCCGTAGGTCATGCCCATCAGGGCCATGGCGAAGATCACGAAGACGACGATGGAGCTTTCGCCGCCGGTCATCAGGCCGGGCAGGAAGAAGGAGAAGACGCCGATCAGCACGGTGGTCAGGATCAGCAGCTCGCGGCGGCCGAAGCGTTCGGCGAGCTTGGCGACGATCGGAATGAAGATGCCGAAGACGACGGAGCCGAGGATCTGGATCTCCAGCGCGTCGAGGAAGGGAATCTGCAAGACTTTGACGTTGTAGGAGAGCAGATAGGCCGAGCCAATATAGAACAGCACGAAGGTCGCCAGCGCCACGAAAGTGCCGAGGAACAGGCTGCGCTTGTGCTGGCGGAACAGTTCCGCCACCGGCACGGCGACGCGCTCATGCTTGTCGATGGCCTTCTGGAAATCCGGCGTTTCGGTGATCGACAGGCGCACCCACAGGCCGATGACGATCAGCACGATCGAGGCGATGAAGGGAATGCGCCAGCCCCAGCCCAGCAGCGCTTCCTGCGACATGAAATGCAGGAGCAGCCAGAAGATGCCGGAGGACAGGAACAGGCCGATCGGCGCGCCGAGCTGCGGGAACATGCCGTACCAGCTTTTCTTGCCTTCCGGCGCGTTTTCGGTGGCCAGCAGCACCGCGCCGCCCCATTCGCCGCCAAGGCCGAAGCCCTGTCCGAACCGGCACAGCGCCAGAAGCAGCGGCGCGAAGACGCCGATCTGCGCATAGGAGGGCAGGAGGCCGATCACCACCGTCGAGATGCCCATGGTCAGCAGGGCCGCGACCAGCGTCGTCTTGCGGCCGATGCGGTCTCCGAAATGGCCGAAGACGATGGCGCCGAACGGGCGGGCGAAAAAGGCGATGGAGAAAGTGGCGAAGGAGGACAGCAGCGCCGTGGTCGGGTCGCTGTTGGGGAAGAACAGCGCCGGGAACACCAGAACGGCGGCGGTGGCATAAACATAGAAATCGAAGAACTCGATGGTGGTGCCGACCAGGCTCGCCATCAGAACCTGCGCGGGCGAATTCAGCCGGGCATTCGATGGCGGGGAGGACGGCGATACGCGCGACAGCGCTTCAGACATGACTCTTTCCAATCCGGGATATGTGGGCCGCTCGGTCCGTCGCAGGCCGGGAACGGGAAGGTTTTCACGTTTTCCGGCCTGCCGGGGCGACATAAAATTTCCTTATTGCAATTTTTTCCGCAATGAAATGCGCAAATGGTCGTAATAAGTCCATCTGACCTGCAAATTTCGCATGTCTGGCCTGTGCGCCGCCGATGGCTGGCGCGGGGCGCTTCGCTGGCGCCTGTGCCATTCCGGCAGAAAAATTTGCGCGCTCCGGCTCCGGGTTAACGAAAGTAAACACTTCATTAACCTTAATGGCGTCTAACTTGCGTATGGCGCGGATTGTCCCGATTCGAAGGTCGGAGCCGGAAGCGCGGTGGCTGTGAGCGTAGATTCCGGGGGCGTTGATGACAAAGCATGTGGCTGTCCTGATGGGCGGATTTTCGTCGGAAAGGCCGGTGAGCCTGTCTTCGGGAACAGCCTGCGCCAATGCGCTGGAAGGCGAGGGCTATCGCGTCACCCGCATCGATGTCGACCGCGACATCGCCTCGGTGCTGAAGGATCTGCGCCCGGATGTGGTCTTCAACGCGCTGCACGGCCCGTTCGGCGAAGACGGCACCATTCAGGGCATCCTCGAATTCCTCGAAATTCCCTACACCCATTCCGGCGTGCTGGCTTCGGCGCTGGCCATGGACAAGCAGCAGGCCAAGATCATCGCGCGGGCGGCGGGCATTCCGGTGGCCGAAGCGCGCACGCTGAACCGGTTCGACATCGGCAACGAGCATCCCATCGCGCCGCCCTATGTGGTGAAGCCGGTGCGCGAGGGCTCGTCCTTCGGCGTCGTCATCGTCAAGGAAGACCGCACGCATCCGCCGCAGGTGCTGACTTCCTCCGAATGGCGCTATGGCGACAGGGTGATGGTGGAGCGCTACGTCTATGGCCGCGAGCTGACCTGCGGCGTCATGGGCGGCCGGGCGCTCGGCGTCACCGAGATCATTCCGCAGGCGCAGGAGTTCTACGACTACGACGCGAAATATGCGGCGGGCGGTTCGCGGCATGTGATTCCGGCGCAGATTTCACCGAAAATTTACCAAACAATACAAGAATTGGCGCTCAAGGCGCATCAGGCGATCGGGTGCCGCGGCGTCAGCCGCTCCGACTTCCGTTTCGACGACCGGTTCTCCGAAGAGGGTGAGGTCATCTGGCTGGAAATCAATACCCAGCCGGGCATGACACCCACGTCCCTGGTGCCCGAAATGGCTCAGCATGCGGGCCTTGGCTTTGGTGAATTTCTCCGTTGGATGGTGGAGGACGCGTCGTGTTCCCGTTGATTGGCAAGAGGGCGAAGAGCCCGCATCCGGCCGCATCCGCGCCGATGTTCGCTGACGCCGACGACAAGCTCGTGCTGCCGCGCCCGCTGCGGCGCGCCGCGCGCTTCCTGGTGGCGCTGGCGACCGGCCGCATTCACATCCCCGCCCATGCCGGCACGGCGGCGACGCTGCTGTTCTTCACCGCGACCGGCCTGTACGGCATGTCGCTCGGCGGGCAGACCAATACGCTGGCCGACGCCACCACCACCGCCGTCGGCTTCGCCATCGAGGACGTGAAGATCTCCGGCAACGCCCAGACCTCGGAAATCGATATTCTCCAGCTTCTCGGGCTCGATGGCGCGACCTCGCTGGTGGCGCTCGATATCAACGCGGCGCGGGAAAAGCTGATCCATCTGCCCTGGGTGCTGGATGCGGAAGTGCGCAAGGTCTATCCGCGCACCATCGAGGTGAAGCTGACCGAGCGCGAAGCCTATGCCATCTGGCAGCATGGGGCGGAGCTGTCGCTGATCGAAAAGAGCGGCAGCGTCATCGCGCCGCTGCGCGACAATAAATATACGGCGCTGCCGCTGTTCGTCGGGCAGGATGCCGAGCGCGCCGTCAAGGATTTCGAGGGCCAGTTCGCAAGCTGGCCGGAAATGAAGAAGCGGGTGAAGGCTTTCGTGCGCGTGGCGGGCCGCCGCTGGGATCTGCATCTCGACAACGGCATCATCGTCAAGCTGCCGGAAGACGATGTCGGGCGCGCCTTGCAGCAGCTTGCCGATTTCGACGCGGAGCATCGGCTTCTCGAACGGGATATCGCCGCCGTCGATCTGCGGCTGTCCGATCGTACCACCATTCAGCTCACGCCGGGAGCGGCCGAACGGCGCAGCGCCCTGGTGGAAGCCCGGGACAAGGCCATCAAGAAAGCGGAGAAACAGCTATGAGCATCTTCGGATCCTCACATTTCGGGCTGCCGCGTCTCAAGCCGCTGTCATCCAAGCGGTCTCATGTCGTGACGGTGCTGGACATCGGCTCGACCAAGGTCGTCTGCATGATCGGCCGTCTGACGCCGCGTGAAGAGAGCGAGATCCTTCCCAACCGCACGCATCATGTCGAGGTGATCGGCATCGGCCATCAGCGTTCGCGGGGAATCAAGGCGGGCGTCATCGCCGATCTCGAAGCCGTCGAAAGCGTCGTGCGGCTGGCGGTGGACGCGGCCGAGCGCATGGCGGGCCTGACGGTCGACAGCCTGATCGTCAACGTTTCGGCGGGGCGCGTGGCGAGCGACGTCTACACCGCCACCATCGATCTCGGCGGGCAGGAAGTCGAGGCGGGCGATCTCAAGCGCGTGCTGACCGCCGCCTGCCAGCAATCGGTGCGCGACGACCGCGCCGTGCTGCACTCGCTGCCGACCGGCTATTCGCTGGATGGCGAGCGCGGCATCCGTGATCCGCTGTCCATGTATGGCGACGTCCTCGGCGTCGACATGCATGTTGTGACCTCGGAGCGCACGGCGCTGAAGAACCTCGAACTGTGCATCAACCGGGCGCACCTGTCCGTGGAGGGCATGGTGGTGACGCCTTACGCCAGCGGCCTTGCGGCGCTGGTGGAGGACGAGGTGGAGCTGGGCTGCGCCGCCATCGACATGGGCGGCGGCACGACCACGATTTCCGTCTTCGCCGAGGGCAAGCTGGTGCACATCGATGCCGTGGCACTTGGCGGCCATCATGTGACGACCGATCTGGCGCGCGGGCTTTCCACGCGCATCGAGGATGCCGAGCGGCTGAAGGTGGTGCATGCCTCCGCCCTGCCGAATGCGGGCGACGAGCGCGATCTCGTCTCCATCCCGCCGATCGGCGAGGACGACCGCGACCAGCCGACCCAGGTGCCGCGGGCGCTGGTGTCGCGCATCGTGCGCGCCCGCATCGAGGAAACCATGGAACTGATCCGCGACCGCATCCAGCGGTCCGGCTTCAGCCCCATCGTCGGCAAGCGCGTGGTGCTGACCGGCGGCGCCAGCCAGTTGACCGGCCTGTCGGAAGCGGCGCGGCGCATTCTCGCCCGCAACGTGCGCATCGGCCGCCCGATGGGCGTTTCCGGCCTGCCGACGGCGGCCAAGGGCCCGGCCTTCTCCACGGCGGTCGGCCTGTTGATCTACCCGCAGGTCGCCAACATGGAAACCCATGCGGCGCAGGGGGGACTCCTGTCTTCGCTGGGCACCGGCAACAGCCGTTTCGCCCGCATGGGGCAGTGGATCAGGGAAAGTTTTTGACGCCTTGCCGGAGCCGGCACCGGTTCCGGGCAAGGTCGAGCGGATAAAGAAACGTATTGGCCGGCGTGGTGATGCGGCCGGATAAAGAAGGAACGGGTTACATGACAATCAAGCTGCATAAGCCAGACATCACCGAGTTGAAGCCTCGGATTACCGTATTCGGCGTTGGCGGCGGCGGCGGCAACGCCGTGAACAACATGATCACGGCCGGCTTGCAGGGCGTCGATTTCGTCGTCGCCAACACGGACGCCCAGGCGCTGACCATGGCGAAATCCGAGCGAATCATCCAGCTCGGCATCAATGTCACGGAAGGTCTCGGCGCGGGCTCGCAGCCGGAGGTCGGTCGCGCCGCTGCCGAGGAATGCATCGATGAGATCGTCGATCATCTGAACGGCACGCATATGTGCTTCGTCACCGCGGGCATGGGCGGCGGCACCGGTACGGGCGCGGCACCGGTCGTGGCGCAGGCCGCCCGCAACAAGGGCATCCTGACGGTTGGCGTCGTGACCAAGCCGTTCCATTTCGAAGGCGCGCGCCGCATGCGGCTCGCCGAGCAGGGCATTCAGGAACTCCAGAAGTCGGTCGATACGCTGATCGTGATCCCGAACCAGAACCTGTTCCGCATCGCCAATGACAAGACGACCTTCGCGGACGCCTTCTCGATGGCCGACCAGGTTCTCTATTCGGGCGTTGCCTGCATCACTGATCTGATGGTCAAGGAAGGCCTGATCAACCTCGACTTCGCCGACGTCCGCTCGGTGATGCGCGAGATGGGCCGCGCCATGATGGGCACCGGCGAAGCATCCGGCTCGGGCCGCGCCATGC
>JBDHTA010000093.1:0-16198 GCA_039808465.1 Rhizobiaceae bacterium
CGTCATGCCAGAGCGTCGACATATAGGGCGCGTCGCATTCGCCCGCGTCGACAATCAGCGTGACGAAGCGCTTGCTCACGCCCTGCTGCTTCTCGCGCTCCAGCGCCGCCTTGCCCTTGAAGTCGGGCTTGTTCCAGTCGATGAAGCGTTCCAGCCCGCCTTGCAGCACGGTGTAATCGGTGGAGAGATCGCCCTTCCAGGCGCGATAGCCCTTTTCGATGCGCAGGCAATCCAGCGCCTCCATGCCGAAGGGTTTGAGGCCGTGCTTCTGCCCGGCAGCCCAGACGGCGTCGAAAACGGCGGGCGTATCCTCGATCTTGGTGTGAATTTCCCAGCCAAGCTCGCCCGCGAAGGAAACGCGCACCAACTGGCACCAGATGCCCGCCACCTGCGCGGATTGATGCGTGAGCCAGCCCTTTGTCAGATCCGCATCGGTGACTTCCGAAAGAATGTCGCGGGATTTCGGGCCTGTAAGAATCTGGCAGGAGAAGGCGTCGGTCACATCGTCCAGCGTGAAGGCGGCCTCCTCCGGCATATGCTTTTTCAGCCAGTCGAGATCGTGCCACTGGGCACTCGCGGCCGTAATCAGGAAGAAGAAATCCTCCGCCAGCATCATCACGGACATTTCCGTGACGATGCGGCCCTTGTCATCGGCGAAATAGGCAAGGCCGATGCGGCCGGGCTTCGGCAGTTTTCCCGTGGTCAGCGTCGAGAGCCATGCGCAGGCGCCGTCGCCCTTCACCCGGTAGCGGGAGAAGCCGGGCAGATCGAGAATGCCCGCCGCATCGCGCACCGCAAGGCATTCCTCCTCGATGCGCGGGCTCCATGGCCCCTCGCGGTTCCAGGTCTGGGTGGCGGCTTCCGAAGTGTCGTCGCCCGGCCTGGCGTACCACATGGCGCGCTCCCAGCCATTATAGGGCTTGAACTGGCCCCCAAGCGCTTCGATGCGGTCATGGATCGGCGAAAGTTTTTGATTGCGGCCTGCGGGCCAGTAATGCTTGGGAAAATGCATCGCATATTCATGGCCATAGATTTCCATGCCCTTGGCGATGCAATAATCCGGATCGGAGGCGAAGGCGGTGTAGCGGCGCGGGTCGCAGGACCACATGTCCCATTCCGTCTGCCCCTCGGTCACCCATTCGGCCAGCACCTTGCCCGCGCCACCCGCCTGGCAGATGCCGAAGGTGAAGACGCAGGCCTCGAAGGCGTTGGGCACGCCCGGCATCGGGCCGATCAGCGGGTTGCCATCCGGCGCGTAGGGGATCGGGCCGTTGATGACACGCGACAGCCCGGCGGTGCCGAGGATCGGCACGCGCTCGACGGCATCGTTCAGATACCATTCCAGCCGCTCCAGATCGTCGGGGAAAAGCTGGAAGGAGAAATCCTCCGGCATCGGATCGTCGGCGCTCACCCAATGCGCCCGGCAATTCTTCTCGTAGGGGCCGAGATTCATGCCGGTCTTTTCCTGCCTCAGATAATAGGAGGAATCGACGTCGCGCAGCAGCGGCAGCTTGTGGCCCGCCTCCTTCGACCATGCGGCCAGCTCGGGAATTTCCTCGAACAGCATGTATTGATGGCTCATCACCATCATCGGCACCTCGCGGCCGAAGAGTTTTCCGACCTCGCGGGCATAATAACCGGCGGCATTGACGACGACTTCGCAGCGGATTTCGCCCTTCGGCGTCGTCAGCACCCATTCGCCGTTTTCGCGCCGGGCGGCGGTGACGGGACAGAAGCGGATGACCTTCGCGCCCATGTCGCGGGCGCCCTTGGCGAGCGCCTGCGTCAGTTGCGCCGGGTCGATGTCGCCGTCATAGGGATCGTAGAGCGCGCCCGTGAGGTCATGGGTTTCGAGGAAGGGATAGCGGCTCCTGATCTCGTCCGGCGACAGGATATCCAGATCCATGCCCTGATAGCGGCCCATGCCGGCAACGCGTTTGAACTCCTGCAACCGCTCCCTCGAATGGCCGAGGCGCACCGAGCCGGTGACATGGTAATTCATCGGGTAATCGACCAGCGCGCCCAGCTCGCGATAAAGCGAGGCGGAATAGCGCTGCATGTTCATGATCGACCATGAGGATGAGAAGGTCGGCACATTGCCCGCCGCATGCCATGTGGAGCCCGCGGTCAGCTCGTTCTTTTCCAGAAGCACGCTATCCGTCCATCCGGCTTTCGCCAGATGATAGAGCGAGGACGCGCCGACGGCGCCCCCTCCGATGATGACGACGCGGGCATGAGATGGTAATTCCGACATGCTGACCTTCCCTGATTTTCGCGGGCAGTCTAGGCGGGGAAATTGCCTTGCATCAAGCGGCGGGAAACGGCTTTATTGATCGAATTTTTCGATTAGATTGGCAATTGAAGCTCGCCCCTCACCCTAACCCTCTCCCCGCCTGCGGGGAGAGGGGACTTGCCCCGCAGTCCGGTTAGAATTGAGGAAAACGGCGCGGCATACCCCTTCTCCCCGCCTGCGGGGAGAAGGTCACGGCAGTGGGTTGAGGGGGCCTTTGGAAAAGCGAGCGAAATGCAGATCGAACTCATCGAAACCTTTCTCGACCTGATGGAAACGCGCAGCTTCAACCGCACGGCCGAGCGGCTGAACCTCACGCAATCCACGGTCTCGCACCGCATCAAGGCGCTGGAATCGGCGTTCAACCGCAGGCTTTTCACCCGCAACAAGGGCGGCACCGTGCCGACAGCCTCCGGCTTGCGCTTTCTCGATCATGCCCGGGCGCTGCGCCATCAATGGCATGAGGCGGCGCGGGCGGTGGAGATCGCGGGCGCTTACGAACGCTCGATGCGCATCGGCGTGCAGCCGGATGTGGCGGAGTGGCTGGCCGGGCGCTGGCTGGCGGCGGTGCGCGCCGAACTGCCGGAAACGTCGATCTACATGGAAGCGGATTATTCCCCGCAGATGAACCGCGATCTCGGCGGCGGCGAACTCGATCTCGCCATTCTCTACACGCCGCATTACCTGCCGGATCTGCATTACGAGCGCATCGGCGAAATGACCTATCTGCTGGTGGCGACCGAGGCGAAAAGCGTGGCCGGGATCGATCCCGACACCTATCTCCAGCCGGTCTATTCGCCTGCCTTCGACCGGGCGCATCGCCTCGCGCTGCCGCATCTTTCCGCCGCGCCGCTCGCATCCGGGCAGAGCATGGCGCTCTCCGGCCTGCTGCGCAGCCTTGGCGGCGCGACCTATGTGACGGCGGCCACCGCCGCCCGCCTGACAGGGGAGGGCGCCGCGCATATCGTGCCGGACGCGCCGCCGATCGCGCAGGCCGTCTATGCCGCGACCAGCGTGCGCAACCGCCATGCCCACCAGCACCGCCGCATCGTCGCGATCATGGCGGAACTGCTGGCGGCATGAGCAAGGCTTGCCGCGCCGCCCGCGCCATGGTCTAACGGGCCATGGCTTTCACCCTGCGCCAGCTTCAGTATTTCGTCGCCGTCGCCGAGCAGGGATCGGTGACGCGGGCGGCGCATAACCTGTCGATCTCGCAATCCTCGGTCACCGAGGCGCTGAAGGAACTGGAGACCGATCTCGGCGTGACGCTGTTCGAGCGGCATCCGCGAGGGCTGTCGATCACCCATAACGGCCATCAGTTCCTGCGGCATGCGACGCGCATCCTCTCCACCGTCTCCGATGCCCGCAGCAGCTTCAAGGCCGAACGCAACGTCAAGGGCGGCAGGCTGGCCATCGGCGTCACCTCGCTGGTGGCCGGTTACGTGCTGTCCGATCTTCTGGCGCGTTACCGCCGCGCCTGCCCGGAGGTGGAGGTGACCGCCACCGAGGACAACGGCGCCTATCTGGAGCACCTGCTGATCGGCGGCGAGCTGGATGTGGCGGTGATGGTGATTTCCAACCTGCGCGACCGCATGGCGCTTCAGGCGGAAATTCTGGAAACCTCGCCCTACCGGCTGTGGCTGCCGCTCGGGCATCCGCTGGTCTCGGCGGATTTCGTGACGGTGGCGGATGTGGCGCGAGAGCCGCTGATCATGCTGACCGTCGATGAAATCGAGGAAAACACCGGCAAGCTTCTGACGGCGCTGGGCGCCCGCCCGCAGGTGGCTTTCCGCACCCGCTCGGTGGAGGCGGTGCGCAGCCTCGTGGCAACCGGCGCGGGCATCGCGCTCCTGCCCGATCTCGTCTACCGCCCGTGGTCGCTGGAAGGCGACCGCATCGAAAGCCGCGATGTCTCCGCCTCGCTGCCGGTGGTGCAGGTCGGCATGGTCTGGCGCAAGGGCTCCAGCCTGCCGCAGACGGCCCGCGATTTCATCGGCATCGCCGAAGCCATGCGCTCGGCCCGGCCGCGTTGACTCTTTGCTTTATCGCATTCCGGACGGAAAACCGGCGGCCACTTTTCCTGGAAATGCTCTGCCCATCGGAAATTCCGATACCGGCTTTCTGACAAATGAATTTGCGAATGGGGCGAAATCGCGGCAGTCTGCAATCGGGAACAAAGCCATCGAAGATGGATCAACAGGGAGACTTCCGATGACGAAACTGATGCGATCCTGCACCGCGCTCGTCGCGGGCCTCAGCCTTGCCACGCAGGTTCTGGCGGCCGAGCCGCTGAAGGAACTGGGCAAGGGTGAAGGCGCCGTCAGCATCGTTGCCTGGGCGGGCTATATCGAGCGTGGCGAAACCGACAAGAACTACGACTGGGTCACCAGTTTCGAAAAGGAAACCGGCTGCAAGGTTTCGGTGAAGACCGCCGCCACCTCGGACGAAATGGTGGCGCTGATGAACGAAGGCGGCTTCGACCTCGTCACCGCCTCCGGCGACGCCTCGCTGCGCCTGATCGCGGGCAAGCGCGTGCAGCCGATCAATCCCGATCTCATCCCGAGCTGGAAGACCATCGACGAGCGCCTGCAAAACGCGCCCTGGCACACGGTGGACGGCGCGCATTACGGCACTCCCTATCTCTGGGGCCCGAACGTGCTGATGTACAACACCGACACCTTCAAGGATCAGGCGCCGACGAGCTGGAAGGTGGTGTTCGAGGAGCAGACGCTGCCGGACGGCAAATCCAACAAGGGCCGCGTGCAGGCCTATGACGGCCCGATCTACATCGCCGACGCCGCGCTCTACCTGATGGCGCACAAGCCCGATCTCGGCATCAAGAACCCCTATGAATTGAACGAAGACCAGTACAAGGCAGCCCTCGACCTCTTGCGCGAACAGCGCAAGCTGGTCAGCCGCTACTGGCATGACGCGATGATCCAGATCGACGACTTCAAGAACGAGGGCGTCGTCGCCTCCGGTTCGTGGCCGTTCCAGGTCAACCTGCTGAAATCCGAAAACCAGAAGGTCGGCTCCACCTTCCCGGAAGAGGGCGTCACCGGCTGGTCGGACACCACCATGCTGCATGCCGAAAGCGAGCATCCGAACTGCGCCTATATGTGGATGGAGCATTCGCTCTCGGCCAAGGTGCAGGGTGACGCCGCCGCCTGGTTCGGCGCGGTGCCCTCGGTTCCCGCCGCCTGCAAGGGCAATGCGCTGCTGACGGATGAAGGTTGCGCCACCAACGGCTTCGAGAACTTCGACAAGATCGCCTTCTGGCGCACGCCCCGCGCCAAGTGCGAAACCCAGAGCGAATGCGTGCCTTATCATCGCTGGGTGTCGGATTACATCGGCGTGATCGGCGGGCGCTGATCGCAAGCCGGGTTGCCCCTCACCCTGACCCTCTCCCCGCAGTCGGGGAGAGGGGACTTGCCTCACCCATGGCCACGGGTTGAGGAAAGCGCTGCGGCATATCCCCTTCGCCACGCTTGCGGGGAGAAGGTGCCGGCAGGCGGATGAGGGGCATTCCTGCAATATCCCCATGCAAGCTGGCCCATTACGGGCCGCTTCCAAAGCAGGCTGCATATGCGGAAGCCTTCGCGTTTCCGCGTGACCCTGCATGCCTCGAAAAGCCTGACGGAGACCCCATGACAGCCGCAGTCGAATTTCAAAACGTCGCGCGCCATTTCGGCCAGGTCCGGGCGGTGGATGGCGTCAATCTGACGATTGCGCCCGGCGAGTTCTTCGCGATGCTCGGTCCCTCCGGGTCCGGCAAGACCACCTGCCTGCGGCTGATCGCCGGTTTCGAGCAGCCGACCGGCGGCTCGGTGCGCATTTTCGGCGAGGCGGTGGAAGGCGTGCCGCCCTACCGGCGCAACGTTAACACCGTGTTTCAGGATTACGCGCTGTTTCCGCACCTGAACATCCTCGATAACGTCGCCTACGGGCTGATGGTCAAGGGTGTCGACAAAGCGGCCCGCCATAAGCAGGCGGAAGAGGCGCTGGAACTGGTGAAGCTGCCGGGCTACGGCGCGCGCCGCCCCGGCCAGCTTTCCGGCGGCCAGCGGCAGCGCGTGGCGCTGGCGCGTGCCCTCGTCAACAAGCCGAAGGTGCTGCTGCTCGACGAACCGCTCGGCGCGCTCGATCTCAAGCTGCGCGAGCAGATGCAGGAGGAGCTGAAAAGCCTGCAACGGGCGCTCGGCATCACCTTCGTCTTCGTCACCCACGATCAGGGCGAGGCGCTGTCGATGGCCGACCGCGTCGCCGTGTTCAACAACGGCAATATCGTGCAGGAAGGCACGCCGGAGGATATCTACAAGCGGCCGAAACAGCGTTTCGTCGCCGATTTCGTCGGCTCCTCCAACGTGCTGCCGCCTGACGCCATGGGGCGGCTTGGCGGCGAAAAGCGCTGGGCGAGCCTCAGGCCCGAGGCGATCCGGCTTCGCCCGGCGGGCGAGGGGGTAAGCGCCAGCGTGCTGCAATCGAGCTTCCTTGGCGCTGCCAACCGGCTGCTGGTCGAGGCGCATGGCACGCGGCTGCATGTCATGCTGCCTGCTGACCAGCCGGTGCCGGAGACCGGTTCTGCCATCGGTCTCGTCTGGGGCGCGTTCGACGCGCATTACATGGATGACGCGTCATGAGCGTTACGGCTTCTCCCTCCATTCTTCCCGGCCGCGGCGGCTTTGCCGGGGCGCTGTCCGACACCTTCTGGCGGCGTCCGGGGCTGCTGCTGTTCCTGATGCTGACGCCGCCGCTGCTCTGGCTCGGCATCATCTATATCGGCTCGTTGCTGGCGCTGCTGTTGCAGAGCTTCTTCTCGATCGACGAGTTTTCCGGGCTGGTGAATTACGAATTCACGCTCTCCACCTATGGCGAACTGCTGCGGCCCGCCAATTTCGACATCATCCTGCGCACCCTGCTGATGGCGGCGATGGTGACGCTGGCGTCCGCCGCTGTCGCCTTTCCCATCGCCTATTACGCGGCCCGCTACGCCAAGGGCAAATGGAAGGCGTTGTTCTATCTCGGCATCATGCTGCCGCTGTGGTCGAGCTATCTCGTCAAGATCTATGCCTGGAAGCTCATTCTCGCCAAGGAAGGCATCCTGACCTGGGCCTTCGGCAAGCTGCATCTCGGCTGGCTGCTCGATGCGGTTCTGTCCGTGCCAATCATCGGCGGCAATTCGCTGTCGGTCAGCTATATCGGCACCTTCCTCGTCTTCGTCTATGTCTGGCTGCCCTATATGATCCTGCCGACGCAGGCCGCTCTTGAGCGCGTGCCGGGCAATCTGATCGAGGCGTCGTCCGATCTCGGCGCCGCGCCCGGCCAGACCTTCCGCACCGTCATCCTGCCGTTGGCGCTGCCCGGCATCGTCGCGGGCTCGATCTTCACCTTTTCGCTGACGCTCGGCGATTACATCATTCCGCAGATCATCGGCTCGTCGCGGCTGTTCATCGGGCAGGCCGTCTATACCCAGCAGGGCACGGCGGGCAATATTCCGCTCGCCGCCGCCTTCTCGGTGGTGCCCATCGTCATCATGGCCATCTATCTGTGGCTCGCCAAACGGCAGGGAGCTTTCGATGCGCTCTGATCGATCCAGCAATGCCAGCTTTTCGCTGAAACTCGCCGCCGGTCTCGGCCTGCTGTTCCTGCACCTGCCGATCCTGCTGATCTTCGTCTACGCCTTCACGACGGAGGAAAAGAGCTACCAATGGCCGCCGCCAGGCTTCACCACGCAGTGGTTCGCCGTGGCGTGGAACCGGCCGGATGTGTGGGCGGCACTCGGTCTCTCGGTGAAGGTGGCGAGCATCGCGACCGTCATCGCGCTGGTGCTCGGCACGCTATGCGCTGCCGCCGTCAGCCAGACGCGCTTCTTCGGGCGCGAGGCGATTTCGCTGCTGGTCATCCTGCCGATCGCGCTGCCCGGCATCATCACCGGTATCGCGCTGCGCTCGGCCTTCAGCCTGCTCGATATTCCCTTCTCGGTCTGGACCATCATTCTAGGCCACGCCACCTTCTGCGTCGTCGTGGTCTACAACAATGCGGTGGCGCGCTTCCGGCGCACCTCCGGCTCGCTGATCGAGGCGTCGATGGATCTGGGCGCGGATGGTTTCCAGACCTTCCGGCATGTGGTGCTGCCGAATATCGGCACGGCGCTGCTGGCGGGCGGCATGCTGGCCTTCGCGCTGTCCTTCGATGAGGTGATCGTCACCACCTTCACCGGCGGGCAGCAATCCACCCTGCCGATCTGGATGCTGGAAGAGCTGATCCGCCCGCGCCAGCGGCCGGTGACCAATGTGGTTGCCATGGTGGTGGTGCTGGTCACCTTCCTGCCCATCCTTGCCGCCTATTACCTGACCCGCGACGGCGACCAGATCGCCGGAGCCGGGAAGTGAACGAAAGCACGAGGGAGAACGTCATGGATACCGGAATGCTGATCGGTTCCCGCTTCGAGACGGGCACCGAGGCCGACGAGGCCATCCTCAACCCGAAGACCGGCGAAAAGGTTCTCGACCTGCCGGAAGCCTCGGTCGGGCAGATCGACGCGGCCGTCGATGCCGCCGAAAAGGCCTTCGTTGCGTGGTCGCAGACGACGCCGGGGGAACGCTCCGCCTATCTTCTGCGCATCGCTGATGCAATCGAGAAGGAGGCACAAGGGTTCGCGACGCTGGAGGCACTGAACTGCGGCAAGCCGATCAATGCGGTGCTGAACGACGAGCTTCCGGCCGTTGTCGATTGCTGGCGTTTCTTCGCGGGCGCGGTGCGCAACATGCATACGCCCGCCGCCGGGGAGTACCTGCCGGGGCACACCTCCATGGTGCGGCGTGACGCCATCGGCGTCGTCGGCTCCATCGCGCCGTGGAATTATCCGCTGATGATGATGGCGTGGAAGCTCGCGCCCGCCATCGCGGGCGGTAACACCGTCGTCTTCAAGCCCTCCGAACAGACGCCGCTGACGGCGCTGAAGCTTGCGAAAATCCTCGCCGACGTGCTGCCCGAAGGGGTGGTGAACGTGGTGCTGGGGCGCGGCGAAACCGTCGGCAACGCGCTGATCAATCATCCGAAGATCAACATGGTGTCGATCACCGGCGATATTGCCACCGGCCGCAAGGTGCTGGCGGCGGCGGCGAAATCGGTGAAGCGCACGCATCTGGAACTGGGCGGCAAGGCCCCGGTTATCGTCTATGACGATGCCGATCTGGAGGCGACGGTCGAGGGCATCCGCACCTTCGGTTTCTACAATGCCGGGCAGGATTGCACCGCTGCCTGCCGCATCTATGCGGGCGCGAAGATCCATGACCGGCTGGTCGCCGATCTCTCCGCCGCCGTTTCCAGCATCCGCCTCAACCGCGAGGACGACACGGAAAACGAGATCGGCCCGCTGATTTCGCGCCGCCAGCGCGACCGGGTCGAAAGTTTCGTGACGCGGGCGCGGGAAAACAGCCATATCGAGGTGACCACCGGCGGCGGCGTGCTGGGCGACAGGGGCTTCTTCTTCCAGCCGACTGTCATCGCTGGCGCGACGCAGGAAGACGAGATCGTGCGCCGCGAGGTGTTCGGCCCCGTTGTTTCCGTGACCCGGTTCGAGGAGCCGGAACAGGCGGTCGCCTGGGCGAACGACAGCGATTACGGGCTGGCTTCCTCGGTGTGGACGCAGGATATTTCCAAGGCGATGCGGACGGCGGCGCGGCTGCAATATGGCTGCACATGGATCAACACGCATTTCATGCTGTGCAATGAAATGCCCCACGGCGGCATCAAGCAATCCGGCTATGGCAAGGATATGTCGATGTATGCGCTGGAGGATTATACCGCCGTGCGGCATGTGATGATCGCGCATGGGTGAGGGCGGGTGGTAAGACCCCTCCCTAAATCCCTCCCCACAAGGGGGAGGGACTTGAACTTGCCGCCCCCTTTACATCCAAAAATCGAGGAAAAGCAAGCCTTTGACTTTCTCCCCCCTTGTGGGGGAGATGCCGGCAGGCAGAGGGAGTCTTCATCGGCAACCGGAACGGCAGGCAGTCACCTACGCCGCCGTCCGGTCCGTCCGCCGCGCGGCAAGCGTCACGCGGATGAAGGCGATCACGAAGATCGCGCTCATCAGCAGCACGATGGTCGGGGCGGGCGCGCTGTCGAGGAAGAAGCTGATATAGATACCAGCCAGCGAGCAGCCGGTGGCAATGGCGACGGCGGCGATCATCATGCCCCGGAAGGTGCGGGTCAGCAGATAGGCAATCGCGCCGGGCGCCACCAGCAGCGCCACCGACAGGATGATGCCGACCGCCTTCAACGCCCCCACCACCGTCAACGACAGCACCGTCAGCAGGCCGTAATGCAGCAGGCGCACGGGCAGGCCGATGGCGCGGGCATGCTGGGCATCGAAGGCGTGCAGCAGCAGATCCTTCCGCAGAAAGATCAGGAAAGCGGTGGCGGCGAGCGCGATCAGGCCGGTTTCGATAAGATCGGACGGAACGATGCCGAGCACGTCGCCGAACAGGATATGGTCGAGATGCACATCGGCCTGCACCTTCACATACAGCACCAGCCCGAGGCCGAACATGCCGGAAAAGACGATGCCGAGAACGGTATCTTCCTTGATGCGGCTGTTTTCCTTGAGATAACCGGTGGCGAGCGCGCAGACCATGCCCGCCGCGAAAGCCCCGAGCGACAGCGGAATATTGACGATATAGGCGATGACGATGCCGGGCAGCACGGCATGGGACACCGCGTCCCCCATCAGCGACCAGCCCTTCAGCACCAGCAGGCAGGAGAGCAGCGCCATGGGAATGGCGACCATCACCGCGATCGCGAAGGCATATTGCATGAAGGGAAGCTGGAAGGGCAGGATCGCCAGTTCGACATATTCGCTCATGCGGCCTCCTCGCGGGCGATGCGCGCCCGGCGGCGGCTGGCGAGCAGGCCATGCTTGGGGGCCAGCACGAAGGCCGTGAGGAACAGCAGGGTTTGCAGCACGACGATGACGCCGCCCGTGGCCCCATCGAGGAAATAGCTGAGATAGGCGCCGCTGGCGCTGGTGGCCGCGCCGATGGCGAGGCTGAGGAGGATCACCCGCTCGAACCGGTCGGACAGCAGATAGGCGGTCGCGCCCGGCGTCACCACCATGGCGACGACGAGGAAGGCCCCGACTGTCTGCAACGCCGCGACCGTCGAGGCGGCGAGCAGCGTGAAGAACAGGCCCTTGAGAAAGGCGGGGTTGAGGCCGATGGTACGCGCATGGCTTTCATCGAAGAAGGTCACCATCAGATCCTTCCATTTCAGCGCGAGGATCGCGAGGCTGACGCCGCCGATGATGGCGAGCTGCAACGTATCCTCCGGCGAGATCGCCAGAATATTGCCGAGCACGATGGTCTGGATATTCACCGAGGTCGGCGACAGCGACACCATGAACAGGCCAAGCCCGAAGAAGGAGGTGAAGATCAGGCCGATGATCGCATCTTCCTTCAGCCGCGTGCGCCGGTTGAGGAACAGCATCGCGCCCGCCGCCAGTCCGCCGGACAGGAACGCGCCGATGGAAAAGGGCAGGCCGAGCATATAGGCCCCCGCCACCCCCGGCACGATGGCGTGCGAGAGCGCGTCGCCGATCAGCGACCAGCCCTTCAGCATCAGATAGGCGGAGAGAAAGCCGCAGACGCCGCCGACCAGCGCGCTGACCCAGATGGCGTTGAGCATGTACTCATAGGTGAAGGGTTCAAGCAGGGCGGTCATCGCTTGCCGCCCTGGTTTCGCCGTTGCCGTAGATCACGAAGGGCCGCTCGTCGTCGCTGATCACCTTGACGTGGCGCGAATCGGCATCGTCATGCAATTCCTTGCCGCGGAGAATGAAGTGGCGCAGCACGCCGCCGAAGGTGCGCTCCAGGTTTTCCTCGTTGAAGACTTCCGAGGTCAGGCCGGAAGCCAGCACCGTGCCCTTGATGAACACGCTGCGGTCGCAGAATTCCGGCACGCTGCCGAGATTGTGGGTGGAAACCAGCATCACCCGGCCCTCGTCGCGCAGCGCCTTCAACAGCGTGATGATCTGCTCCTCGGTGGTGACGTCGACGCCGGTGAAGGGCTCGTCGAGCAGGATGATCTTTCCCTCCTGCGCCAGCGCGCGGGCGAGAAACACCCGTTTGCGCTGGCCGCCCGAGAGTTCGCCGATCTGGCGCTTGCGGAAGGCGGCCATGCCGACGCGCTCCAGCGCCTCATCGACCAACTGCCGATCGCGGGCGGAGGGGATGCGCAGCCAGTTCATATGGCCGTAGCGGCCCATCATCACCACGTCTTCGACCAGAACCGGGAAATTCCAGTCTACCTCCTCGGCCTGCGGCACATAGGCGACGAGGTTCTTCTTCAGGGCCGTCTTCACGGGCTCGCCGAGAATGCGCACGCTGCCGGTCGCCAGCGGCACGAAACCCATGATCGACTTGAACAGGGTGGATTTGCCGCTGCCGTTGACGCCGACCAAGGCGGTGATGGTGCCGCGCGGCACGGAAAAGCTGGCATTGCGCAGCGCCGTGTGGCCGTTGCGATAGGTGACGGTGACGTTTTCCACCTCAAGGCCCGGCTGGCCCGCCTTCTTTCCCATTCTCATTGGGTGAGGCCTTTCACGATGGTTTGCGTGGTCACGCGCAGCAGGTCGAGATAGGTGGGCACCGGCCCGTCCGGTTCGCTGAGCGAATCCACATAGAGTACGCCGCCATAGGCCGCGCCCGTTTCCTCCGCCACCTGCCGGGCGGGCTTGTCGGATACGGTGCTTTCGCTGAACACGGCCTTGATGTGGTTCTCGCGCACCATGTCGATGACATGGCGCACCTGCTGCGGCGTGCCCTGCTGGTCGGCATTGACGGGCCAGAGGAACAGTTCCTTCAAACCGAAATCGCGGGCAAGATAGGAGAAGGCGCCTTCGCTCGTCGCCAGCCAGCGCTCGTTTTCCGGCAGTCCGGCCAGTTCGGCGCGCATCGGCTCGATCTCGGCCTTGATCTTTTCCGCGTAAGCCTTGGCGTTGGCCTCGTAGACGGCGGCATTGGCGGGGTCGATCTGCGTCAGCCCCTTGCGGATGTTCTCGACATAGATCAGCGCATTGTCCGGCGACATCCAGGCATGCGGATTGGGCTTGCCCTCATAGGGGCCGCCGCCGATGGAAAGCGGCGTCACGCCGTCGCTGACGGTGACGCTCGGCACGCCCGCGAGGTTGGCGAGGAATTTCTCGAACCAGCGTTCGAGATTGAGGCCGTTCCACAGCACGAGATCGGCCTTGCGGGCCTTGAGGATATCGCGGGGCGTCGGCTGGTAGTTGTGAATTTCCGCGCCGGGCTTGGTGATGCTGTCCACATCCGCCGCATCGCCCGCGACGTTGCGCGCCATGTCGGCGATGACGGTGAACGTCGTCACCACCTTCGGCTTGGCCAGCGCCATGGAGGGTGCCAGCAGGAGCGCGGCGCACAGGGCGGAGGCGAGGGCAGTGAGGCGGGGTGTCATCATACGGCGCTCTTTCTTGCAGATGCGAATGAATTGCATTCTGAATATAGACGCCGGAATGCGTCTGTCAATGCTATTGCAAATCATTCTCAATAAGGCGCGCTTCGGCCGCCGCCGATAGCGGTATGCCATCGGACCAAATTTGGGCGTGCCTGCCCGCAGGCCCCGGAAGTCCTTAAGTTTAACGGTCGCTTTAAGTATTCCGAAACGTCGTTGCTCTACCGTTTGCGCAGAATCTACTCAGCCTGCGGGTAAGTCATGACGGAGCTGTCGCCTTGACGGCCACATCGCGCAAATTCCGGCTCCCCCGGAAAACCGTTTTCCTCATCGGCGGCGCTTTGCTGCTCGGCGGGGCAACGGGCGCGTGCGCCCTGTATATGGGCCGGGAAGGACTGCTCGGCGGCAGCGAGCCGAAGATTTCGGCGCTCTCCTGCACCACGGTCAAGACGTTCAAGATCCGCAACAAGGACCGGTACTGGATCCGCAAATTCATCAAGACTGATCCGGCCGAGGGGCTGGCGCGGGTGGCGACGGCGCTGCGGGTGGCGGAAGCGGTCTACGAGGCCGAAAAGCCCGATCTCGTTCAGGTGGTGGTGCTCGACCAGCGCGGGCCGGAGCAGCGCGCCAATATGCGCGGCCGCGCCGTCGGCGCCGATGTGGTCTATGTGCCGCATCCGGAGGCCAATCCGGATCTGGCGGGAACGCCGGTCTATTCCGCCAAATATGTCGATGGCTCCGCCAATGACGCGGGCCAGTTTTTCGGCGAGAAGATCCAGCTTCCGCCGGAGCATATCGAAAGCCTCGTCGCGCTGCTGCCCGATCACGCGGATTGCGCCGATCCGGCGGGGGAAAGCGAAAAGGCCAAGGGCGGCGCCCATGGCGCGCAAACGCCTGCCGCGGATCATGTGCCCGCCGGGGACGATGCGCCTGCCGGGGACGCCTCGCATGACAGCGAAAAACCGGTCCCCCTCGAGGAAGGCCATGGCGCGGAAGCGGCGGCATCCGAAACGCCGCCCGTCTATGACGAACCCTCCATCGAGGACATGCCTGTGGCGGAAGCGCCCGCCGAACCGCAGCCGGAGCATGAGGCCGCAGCACCTTCGCCCGCCGTTTCCGGCGAACAGACATCCGCCGCCGCGCCGAAGCCCGCCGCTGCCGCAGCAGCGCCCGCGCCTGAAGACGCCGCCAGCCCGGAGCATGGCGCGTCCGCATCCGCCGCCATCGCCGCGCCGCAGGAGGATTTCTACGACGAGCCTTCGGTCAACGGCGAATAGCCGTTCCCGCGATCGGTGCCATGAAAAAAGCCGGAGGGACCGCCTCCGGCTCAGATTGTCGATAAACCTCGCCTCACTCGCTGCCGTCATCCTCGGGCTCGTCCCGAGGATCTGCTCACATTTGCCAAGCCATTGACGGAGTTTGTTTATTTGACGTGCTTGGATGCTCGGCACAAGGCCGAGCATGACGAAAGAGAGGTTTGCGGGCTTTGTCAGCAGTCTGAAGCCGGAGGGGTCGCCTCCGGCTTTTGTCGTTTATCGATTCCGCCTCAGTCGGCCTTGCCGCGCCGGGCGGGGAAGAGGATGACGTCGCGGATCGACGGGGCGTTGGTCAGCAGCATGATCAGGCGGTCGACGCCGATGCCGAGGCCGCCCGCCGGCGGCATGCCCTGATCCATGGCGTCGAGGAATTCGTCGTCCAGTTCCTTGTCCTTCTCGCCACGGGCATGGGCCTGTTCGAGCTGCTCGACCATGCGGCGGCGCTGCTCTTCCGGGTCGTTCAGCTCGGAAAAGGCGTTGCCGAGTTCCCAGGCGTTGCAATAGGTCTCGAAACGCTCGACGAGGCGCGGCTCGCCCGGCACTTCCTTGGCGAAAGGCGAGATGTCCTTCGGAAAATGTGTGACGTGGCTCGGCTGGATGAGGGTGGCTTCCACCTTCTCCTCGAAGATGAAGGCGAGGCATTCGCCCCAGGTCCAGTCCTTCTCGACCTCGAAACCGGCAGCCTTGGCGGCGGCGCGGGCTTCCTCGTCGCTCTTCATGGCGAGGAAGTCGATGCCGATGACTTCCTTGACGGCATCGGGCATCGGCACGCGTTTGAACGGGCCCTTGAAGGACAGTTCCTTGTCGCCATAGGTGAATTCGGTGGAGCCGTGCACCTTCACCGCCAGTTCGGCGAACAGGCGCTCCACGAGGTCCATGATGTCCTCGTAATCGGCATAGGCCCAGTAGCACTCCATCATGGTGAATTCGGGGTTGTGCCGGGTCGAGACGCCTTCGTTGCGGAAGTTGCGGTTGATTTCGAACACCTTGTCGGTCAGGCCCGAGATCAGCGTGCGCTTGAGGAACAGTTCCGGCGCGATGCGCAGGTACATGTCCTGCTTCAGCGTATTGTGATGCGTCTTGAAGGGCTCGGCCGTGGCACCGCCATAGACGGAATTCA